>CAYMZO010000027.1:0-11905 GCA_964394885.1 uncultured Eubacteriales bacterium
ATACCCCAATATTTTATTGAACTTGGTGAAACAAGAGTAGTAACAAATATAGGTATAAATATAGCCACCAATGAAATCCAATACCAAAAAATCTTAGTTTTAGCCTTTATTTTATCCACTTAAATTCCTCCATACATCTCTTTTGCTTTAGATAACAGTTTGTCTTTGTTGTTGCTTATTTTATTGTCTATAACGTAGTTTAAAAGGTCGTTTAAAATTTCTCCTATAACTCTGCCTTTAGGAATGCCGAGTGCAATTAAATCGGTTCCGTTAACTGCAAGCTTTTCAAGGCTAAAACATTCGTTGTTAGCTATTACTTTGTCTATGGTTTCCTCAATTTGATTAATATCTTTATGTTTAAAAGAGTAGGCAGGATTGTGAGCAAGCGAATCTGCATTTTGTACTTTGACGAGAAGTCTTAGCACAGGCTCCGAAAATTTTGCAAGCCTTTTTTTTATTAGTTTTTCATCGGGACTTAGTTCGCAATCGTGGTATCTTACAAGCGTTAGTATTGTTTGAGAAATATTGTTGCTAAGTTTTAAGTCCTCAAGCACCTTACTTGCAATGTCGGCACTAAACTCTCCGTGTCCGTAAAAATGCCCAACACTATTTGTGTCAATGGTGTAGCAATGGGGTTTTCCAATATCGTGTAACAAAAGGGTTAGCCTTACAATAGGGTTTGGCTCGGAAAAGCCTATTGCATAAACAGTGTGTTCCCAAACATCAAAAATATGATGCTTATTGTTTTGCTGAAAGTCGAACATAGGCTCAATTTCAGGTATGATTGTTGCAAACACATTACGATACTTTAAAAGTACGTTTACAACATTCTTTCCACATAAGATTTTTAAAAGCTCTGAGCTTACTCTTTCTTTTGAAACATTTCTAAGAAGATGAGCATTTCTGAGAATGCTGTCAGAGGTGTTTTGCTCTATGTTAAATCCAAGTGTAGAAGAAAATCTTAATGCCCTTAAAATTCTCAAAGCGTCTTCTTTGAAACGAATGTCCGGATTTCCAACACATCTTATGATTTTGCTGTTTATATCATTAACTCCATCTGAAATGTCAACAATACCCGACTGGCTGTTAAACGCTAAGGAGTTAATCGTAAAATCTCTTCGATTGAGGTCTTCTTTAAGATTGAAACAGAATTTTACTGAATCCGGATGACGGTTATTAAGATATTCTCCGTCAATTCTGTATGTTGTAATTTCTAATGGTAGGTTTTGAATAATTACTGTAACCGTACCGTGCTTTATCCCTGTTTTGATAGTGCGATAATTTTCAAATACGGACAATATTTGCTTCGGAATTGCATTTGTGGTGATGTCCCAATCAAGTGGAGTAATCCCAAGAATACTGTCCCTGACACATCCGCCGACAATGAATGCTTCATATCCATTTTCAGTTAATAAATTCAATGCTGTCTTAACTTGCTGAGGTAATAAAATATTCAATTAAATACACCTCCATACTTTTAGAATATCATTACTTTAAAATAATGTCTACTATTATGTTTACAAAGAATGGGCATAATGATAAAATGGAAAGCGGTGATGAAATGGAACAGTCAAAAATAGACAGAATAAATGAACTTGCAAAAAAATCAAGAGAACAGGGTCTTTCTGAGCAAGAAAAAGAAGAACAAGCAAAGCTTAGACAAGAGTATGTTCAGGCTTTTAAAAGTAGCCTTGTTTCTCAACTGGAAAGCACATACATTGTGGACGAACACGGCAATAAGAAAAAGGTGGAAAGAAAAATAAAAAAGGACGACACTAAATGATAAAATTAGGACGCTATAAGCATTTTAAAGGCAATGTATATGAAGTGATTGCAATTGCCAAACATTCTGAAACACTTGAAGATATGGTAGTTTATCAATCTGTTTCAGATATGGGAAAAATTTGGGTCAGACCTTTAAAAATGTGGGAAGAAAAGGTTGAAGTGAACGGTAAGTCAGTCAAAAGATTTGAATATATTGATTAATTTGCAGGGTAAATCCCTGCTTTTTGTTTAATTTAAGTTTATTTTGTTAAAATATATTGGCACTTACTTTCATTTGTATTATAATATTTATATGTATGTAAATAAAAAAACTATGATTATTTGAAAATGAAAGGAATCATAATATGTCTTCAAAATATTCTGTACCACTTTCAAAAGTAATAGAAGCTGAATCACTACAAGTAGTTTATCTTCCCAAGGATGCGAGCGAAGTCTTAATTACTTCATTTGAAGTTTGCAGACCGAGCCTTATTCTTGCAAGTCATGACCATTATTTCAACTCTGAAAGAGTTCAGTTTATCGGAAAATCCGAAATTGAATTTTTAGCTGATATGACAGATGATGACAGATATTCTTCACTTGAAAGATTTTTCAGCAAAAAACCGGTAACGGTAATTCTTCCGCTTAATTGTGTTGAATGCCCACCTGACATCTTAGAACTTGCACAAAAATATAAAGTACCACTTTTGCGTACGGGTGAGGAAACTTCAAATGCAATATCGTCGTTAGTTTCATATCTTAATGTTGAATTGGCAGAGAGAATTACCCGACACGGAGTATTAGTAGAAGTGTCTGGTGAGGGAATACTTATAGTAGGTGATAGCGGAGTTGGTAAGAGCGAAACAGTTGTCGAACTTATCAAACGTGGTCATCGACTTGTTGCAGATGATGCAGTTGAGCTTAGAAAAGTTTCAAGCAGAACAATAGTCGGTTCAGCACCGGATAATATTAGGCATTTTATTGAGCTTCGTGGAGTAGGTATTATTGATGCTCGACGTTTGTTTGGTATGAGTGCTGTTAAGATGACTGTAAAAGTTGATATGGTTATTGAACTTGAACAGTGGGACGACAATAAAGTATATGAACGTATGGGTCTTGATGAAGAATATACAACAATTCTCGGAATAAGTGTTCCGCTTGCAGTTGTACCGGTAAGACCAGGACGAAATCTTGCAGTTATTATTGAAGTCGCAGCCATAAATAACAGGCAGAAGAAAATGGGATATAACTCTGCAAAGGAACTTTTAACCAATCTCGGAATGATGGATGACGAGGTAAAGGAAGTAAAGTCTCAACTGGACATTTGGCATAATCTATAATCTTGACGGAGGGCATATATGTTCAGAGTAGGAGTAGATTTAGGCGGTACAAATATTTCTGTTGGTGTAATTGATGATAATTATAAAATTATCGGAAGAGCAAGGGCAAAGACAAATCTTCCAAGGGAGTCAACAAAAATTATTGAGGACTTAATCAAATGCGTAAATAGAGCAGTGCGAAATGCTAAAATTACTATTGATGAAGTTGAATCAATAGGAGTAGGGACTCCGGGTGCCGTAAATGTTGAAACCGGAGTTGTTGAGTTCTCAAGTAATCTTAAATTTTATAATGCTCCTATAAAAGAGCTTATGGAAAAATCACTTAATAGTCCTGTGTATGTTACAAACGATGCTAATTGTGCTGCAATAGCTGAAAAGAAATTAGGAGCAGGAAGAAATACGTCTGATTTTATTGCAATAACACTTGGCACAGGTATAGGCGGAGGAATAATAATAAACAATAAGCTGCTTACAGGTGTTAACGGTGCAGCAGGTGAAATAGGTCATATGGTAATAAAATATGACGGAATTAAATGTGGGTGTGGTAGAAACGGCTGCTGGGAAAAATATGCATCTGCCACAGCACTTAAAATGCAAACAAAAGAAGCTCTGCTTAATGATAAAGATAAAGAAAGCGTTATTTGGGAATTTATAAAAGGGGATATCAATAAGGTTAATGCTAAGGATGCCTTTGATGCTATGAAAAAAGGCGATGAAATCGGAAAATTGCTTGTAGAAAGATATATAGACTACTTGGCTTGCGGAATAACTAATTTGATAAACCTCTATCAGCCGGAAGTGCTTTGCATAGGTGGTGGAATGTCTAATGAGGGCAACATTCTACTTAGACCTGTAATTGAGCGTGTAAAGAAGCAAAGATATAGTATTCATTCAAGTAGACAAACAAGAATATGTATAGCACAATTGAAAAATGATGCAGGTGTTATTGGAGCTGCATTGCTAAATGAAATGTAAATGGGGAATTTATTATGTATGATAAGATAAAACAATTTTCTCAAGACTTGAATTGTAAGGTTTTTGAGTCGGTTTCAATGAGCGACTATACAAGCTTTAAGACAGGAGGAAATGCAAGCTTGCTTGTATCTCCTAATTCGGCAGATAGTCTTAGTGAGTTAATAAAATACTGTACTTCACTTGGAGTAAAACCTTTAATTATCGGAAATGGCAGTAATACGATAATTTCTGATAATGGAATTGATAATGTAGTAATACACATTGATGAAGGGTTTAAGCATATTGAATATTGCGGTGGGGGCATTGTAAAATGCGGTGCAGGTGTAAGCCTTGCAAAGCTGTGTTCGTTTGCACTTGAATATGAACTTTCTGGGCTTGAATTTGCTTTTGGAATACCGGGTTCAGTTGGTGGAGCAGCTTTTATGAATGCAGGTGCATACGGTGGAGAAATGAAAGACGTCGTAATGCTGTGTAATCATATTGAACCAACAGGAGAAAAAGGCTCTTTGTCAGGTAATATGTTAGACTATGGATATAGAAAGAGTGCATATCGTGATAATGGTTGTGTGATTACAAGCGTCGTGTTTAAGCTTGAAAAAGGAGAGCCGGATGCGATAAAATATAAGATGGACTCGTTTCTTGAAAGAAGAAAGGCAAAGCAACCTCTTGATTATCCAAGTGCAGGTAGCGTGTTTAAAAGACCGGAAGGATATTTTGCAGGTGCATTAATTCAGGAGTGCGGATTAAAAGGCAAAACAATTGGTGGGGCACAGGTTAGTGAAAAGCACGCCGGATTTATAATTAACATAGGAAATGCCAAAACCAAAGATATAACAGACCTTATTGAGTATGTACAAAAGACGGTTAAAGAAGAAAAGGGAGTATTACTTGAAAAAGAAGTAAGAGTAATAGGATAAAAGAAATTTTGAGGTGAATTATGCAGCTTATTATAGTAACAGGACTTTCAGGAGCGGGAAAATCAAAAGCAGTCGATATTCTTGAGGATATCGGTTTCTTTTGTGTTGACAATATGCCACCTAAGCTTGTGCCTGCGTTTGCCCAGCTTTTATTAAAATCTACCGAACAGCCGGAAAAGGCAGCTATTGTTGTTGATATAAGAGCGGGAAACGCATTCAAAGATTTGTTTAATTCACTTGACTTAATAAAAGAGATGGGTTGTAATTTTAAAATTCTGTTTATTGATGCTTCAAATGAAGTGCTGATTAATAGATATAAGGAAACAAGAAGAAAGCACCCTCTTTCATATAAGCATAAGGGCTCAATAGATGCTGCAATTGAGGCGGAAAGAGATATTCTGCGTCCAATTAGGCAGATGGCGGACTACATAATAGATACTACACATTTAAAGCCAACTCAGTTTAAAAAGAGAGTTGCAAGTCTTTTTGTTGAAAATATGAAGTCGATTATGCCTATTCAATGTATGTCTTTTGGCTTTAAGTATGGTATTCCGGCAGATGCTGACTTGGTTTTTGACGTCAGATGTTTACCAAATCCATTTTATGTGGATGAGCTGAAAAATCTTACCGGGCTTGACGAGCCTGTTCGTGAATATGTAATGAAATGGGAGCAGGCACAGGGTCTTGTTCCAAAGTTGCTTGATTTAATTGATTATCTTGTTCCACTATATCGTGAAGAAGGAAAAAGCCAGCTTGTTGTTGCAATCGGATGTACAGGTGGCAGACACCGCTCTGTTGCCTTTGCAGAACTTGTATACAAGCATCTTCTTGATGATAAGGGTATGAACGTAATGGTTACCCATAGGGATATTACAAAATAGCATAAGTGCAAATACGGAGGTTTGCTAAATGTCTTTTTCGTCCAATGTAAAGGATGAGCTAATAGCGTTTGAAAATGGTAGAAAAAATGATACCGAAAATATATCGGAGTGCTGTACTCAAGCACTACAATATGGGCTTTTGCTGTTTTGCAGAGGCTTTTCTGTTTCTTCAATGAATATGCAGACTGAAAATGAAGGAATAGCAAATTTATATTTAGATACCATAAGGCAAATTACAGGTAAAGAATTAAATATAAAGTGTTCTGCAGCAGGTAAGTGTAGTATAAATGTTGAACCGGAAGCTGTTAGAAATGAAGTGTTAGATTATTTTGGACATACGGGGTCAGAGGTAACATTGAGGATTAATCGTGCAAACTTTGCTGATGAATGTTGCTATGAGGCATTTTTAAGAGGTGCATTTCTTGCTTGTGGAACAATAACTTCTCCAAGTAAAGATTATCATCTTGAATTTATCGTTCCATACCTTAATCTTTGCAAAGACCTAATTAAACTTTTAGAAGAAATGGACTTAAATGCAAAATATATTATGAGAAAAGGAAATCACATAGTATATTTTAAAGATAGTGAAAGCATTGAGGATGTTCTTGCACATATGGGAGCAGTGTCGTCATCTCTTGAAGTTATGGAAGTAAAAATAATTAAAGATGTTAGAAATAAAGTAAATAGAAAAACAAATTTTGAAAATGCCAACCTTTCAAAAACCGTTGATGCAGCAGTATTGCAGATGCGTGCAATAGAAAATATAAAAAAAGAAAAAGGGTTGAGTTATCTTTCAGATGAATTAAGAGAGCTTGCTGTCTTAAGGTTTGAGAACCCTGAACTCAGTCTTCGTGAACTTGGTCAAATGCTTTCAACTCCACTTTCTCGTTCGGGAGTTAATCATAGACTAAAAAAAATCATACAAATGTCGGAAGATTTAAATACTGTAACTAAAAAGGAAAAGGGAGAATAACATTGGGTTTTACACACCTACATTTGCATACGGAATATAGCTTGCTTGACGGTGCTTGCCGTATCGGGCAATTGCTTGATGCCGTAAAAGAAAGTGGTCAAACGGCTGTTGCAATAACAGACCACGGTGCAATGTATGGTGTGGTTGATTTTTATAAAGAGGCAAAAAAGCGTGATATAAAGCCTATAATCGGCTGCGAAGTTTATGTTGCTGCAAGAGGAATGACTGATAAGGTTCATACTTTTGATAAAGAAAGAAATCATCTTGTATTGCTTTGCAAAAATAATATAGGATATCAAAACTTAATAAAAATAGTGTCTGAGTCTTGGACAAAAGGATTCTATGTAAAACCGAGAGTTGACCATCAGCTTTTAGAAAAATACCACGAGGGTATAATAGCACTTTCTGCCTGTCTTGCAGGAGAAGTTTCTCAGGCATTATTACAAGGCGATTATGAGGCTGCAAAGGACACTGCTCTTTGGTATGAAAATACTTTTGGAAAAGGTAATTACTTTATCGAAATACAAAATCACGGACTTCGTGAGCAACTTCAGATAAACCCATTGCTAATAAAACTGTCTGACGAAACAGGAATACCCCTTGTTGCCACTAACGACACTCATTATATTGAAAAACAGGATTCGAAAATTCAACAGGTGCTTATCTGTATTCAGACCAATCATATTTTGGGAGAAAATATTGGGATTGAATTTAAAACTGATGAGTTTTATTTAAAATCTGAAGATGAGATGAAGACCCTTTTTAAAGATGTTCCGCAGGCAATCCAAAACACACAAATTATTGCAGAAAAGTGTAATGTTGAATTTGAATTCGGAAATACTAAGCTTCCTCATTTTGAAGTTCCAAACGGTATGGAACACAGTTTATATTTAAGGCATATGAGCCTTAATGGTATGAAAAAAAGATATGGAGAAAATCCTCCAAAACAATATATGGATAGGCTTGAGTATGAGCTTGAAGTAATCAACTCAATGGGTTATACAGATTACTTTCTTATCGTTCAGGACTTTATAAGATATGCAAAATCAAAAGGGATACCTGTTGGTCCCGGAAGAGGTTCAGGAGCAGGAAGTATTGTTGCCTTTTGCATAGGTATAACGGGAATTGACCCAATGAAATACAATTTGCTCTTTGAAAGATTTTTAAACCCCGAAAGGGTTAGTATGCCCGATTTTGATATTGACTTTTGTTATGAACGCAGGTCTGAAGTAATAGATTATGTAGTTGAAAAGTACGGAAGCGACCACGTTGCACAGATTATAACTTTTGGAACAATGGCAGCACGAGCAGCAATCAGAGATGTTGGCAGAGCACTGGGAATGTCATATAATGCTGTTGATGAGGTCGCAAAGAAAATTCCAAGAGAACTTAATATTACAATAGAATCGGCTCTTAAAAAGTCTTCTGAATTACGTGATATGTATGAGAAGGATGTAGAGGTAAAGGAGCTTATAGATACAGCAATTAAGGTCGAGGGTATGCCAAGACATTCCTCAACACACGCAGCAGGCGTTGTTATAACAAGAGACCCTGTTGCAAGCTATGTACCACTTGCAACAAACGATGAGTCGGTTGTAACGCAGTACACAATGACAACGCTTGAAGAACTCGGTTTGCTTAAAATGGACTTTTTGGGATTAAGAACACTTACGGTCATTTCAGATGCTGAAAAAATGATAAAGAAAAATAATCCTGATTTTTCAATAGAAAA
Source organism: uncultured Eubacteriales bacterium (assembly GCA_964394885.1). Taxonomy (GTDB): domain Bacteria; phylum Bacillota; class Clostridia; order Oscillospirales; family Acutalibacteraceae; genus RZYX01. The sequence continues at coordinate 8,583 of CAYMZO010000027.1, forward strand.
TATTGATATTAATGATAAGGCTACTTTTGATATGCTGTCGACTGGAGATACCGCAGGTGTGTTTCAATTTGAGTCGGCAGGTATGAAAAGAGTACTGTCAGGGCTTAAACCGGATAGTATGGAAGACCTTATTGCGGTCATTTCTCTTTATCGTCCCGGCCCAATGGATTCAATTCCTACCTATATACGAAATAGACATAATCCTTCAAAAATAACCTATAAAACACCATTTTTAAAAGATATATTAGACGTAACTTATGGCTGTATGGTTTATCAAGAGCAAGTAATGCAAATTTTCAGACAACTTGCGGGCTATTCTTATGGCAGAGCCGATATAGTCAGAAGGGCGATGTCAAAGAAAAAACATAGTGTTATGGAGCAAGAACGAAAAAGCTTTATATACGGAAGTGTTGATTCAACCGGAAAGGTTGAGTGTGATGGTGCAGTAAAAAGAGGCGTAAATGAAAAAGTTGCAAACGAAATTTTTGATGATATGACATCGTTTGCATCATACGCTTTTAACAAATCTCACGCAGCAGCTTATGCTTTTGTGGCATATCGTACAGCGTGGCTAAAATGTCATTATACCTGCGAGTTTATGGCAGCTTTGCTTACAAGCATTTTAGATAACTCAGACAAGGTCTCAGAGTATATTGAAGAGTGTACAAGACTTGGAATAAAAGTTTTGCCACCAAACGTAAATGAAAGTAGGCACGAATTTATCGTAAACGGCAATTCTATTCAGTTTGGATTGCTTGCGGTAAAGAATTTGGGAAGCAACTTTATATCTTCAATAAATTCTGAACGTGAAGTCAATGGAAGATACTCATCGTTCTTCAACTTCTGTAAGCGTCTTTATAATAAAGAGTTTAATCGCAGGGCGATAGAAAGCCTTATAAAATGTGGTGCACTTGACGGATTGGGAACTAACAGAAGGCAGATGCTTCTTATGCTACCGGAAGTTTTGCAAAGCCTTGAAAATGATAAACGAAGAAATGTTGATGGTCAAATTGGATTTTTTGATATTGATTCTTCACTTCATAAATCTCAAGAAATAACTCCTCCGAATGTGGAAGAAATGCCTGTTAGCGAATTGCTGAAATTAGAAAAAGAAATAACGGGTATATATATTTCAGGGCATCCTATGCAAGATTATTCAAAAATATTTAAACTTGTAAAAAGTGCAAAGACAAATGAATTGCGGCAAGCAAATGAGGATGGTAAAAGCAAATACAAAGATAATTGCACTGTTAAATTATTGTGTATAATTTCAAGTGTTCGTAAAAGAATAACAAAGAATAACACTACGATTGCCTATTTGAGTGTAGAAGATGTTTACGGCTCTATTGATGTAATAGTTTTTCCAAAAATATATCTTGAAAATGTCCAGCAATTAAGTGAAGGAAACGTAATTTTATTACAAGGACGACTAAGTTTGCGAGAAGATGAACCTGCAAAGATAATTTGTGAGTCTGTTTCTCAATGTCCAACAGAGGATGATGCTCATAGAATTAGTAAAACTGTTGAAAGCGTCAAAACTATTAAGGCGGAAGATACAGTGGAGTCAAAAAAGAAAAGAAGTGGGTTGTTTCTTAGAATACCGTCATTTGATTGCAAAGAGAAGAAAAAGGTTGATAATGTGTTGAGCATTTTTGAGGGTAATACACCGCTTTACTATTACTATATGGATACTCAAAAATATGAAAGAGCAAATTCATCAAACTTTGTTGATGTCAATAATCCTTTACTTGATGAATTGTGTAGAATATTAGGTAAGGATAATGTGGTTTTGCAATAACAAAAATATCCATATCAATATTTAATTATAAATGATTGACATTAAAATAATATGGTGAGATACTAAATTAATCGCTTGTTAGTAGGAGGTAAAGGATTTTATGAAAACAATAGGCGTTTTAACCAGTGGCGGAGATGCTCCGGGTATGAATGCAGCAGTAAGAGCTGTCGTTCGTACAGGAATAGAAAATGAAATGAAAGTATATGGCATAAGAAGTGGCTATGAAGGGCTTATGGAAGGCGACCTTTATGAGATGAACCTCAGAAGTGTTTCAAACATAATTCAAAGAGGTGGAACAATCTTAAAGAGTGCAAGAAGCCTTGAATTTATGACTGACCGTGGTCAGCAGAAAGCCGCTGATATGTGCAGAAGATATGGAATAGAAGGCGTAGTTGTCATAGGTGGAGACGGCTCATTTAGAGGTGCACAGGCACTTGCTTCAAAGGGAATATCTTGTATTGGAATACCCGGAACAATTGATAATGATATAGCTTGTACAGATGAAACCATCGGATATGATACTGCTATGAATACAATTATGGAAATGGTAGATAGAGTGCGTGATACAACTGAATCACATAGCCGTTGCAGTGTTATCGAGGTTATGGGACGTTCGGCCGGATACCTTGCACTTTATGCAGGTATTGCAGTTGGTGCAACGTCTATTCTTGTCCCCGAATTTGAATATAATTTTGAACTTGATGTTATTGAAAGAATGAGACGAACCATAGAAAATGGTAAACAGCATTTTGTTATTCTTGTTGCTGAGGGTGTTGGAGATGCAACGGAAATGGCAAAACACATTGAGGAAAAAACGGGAGTTGAAACAAGAACAACTATACTCGGACATGTTCAAAGAGGTGGCTCTCCAACTGTAAGAGACCGTGTCCTTGCCAGCCAAATGGGAAATTATGCAACAAGAATTATGAGAGATACAGACAGAAGCTGTGTTGTTGCAACTCAAAGCGGAAATATTGTTGACTTTGATATTGATGAGGCTCTTTCAATGACTAAAAATATCGACCTCGACACATACCGTCTTGCTCACGAGATTTCAATATGAGTAATGTTATACTTGTCGGAATGCCTGCTTGTGGAAAGAGCACAATAGGTGTTATCCTTGCAAAAACGCTTGGAATGAAATTTGTTGATACAGACCTCTTAATACAGAGTAATGAGGGTAAACTTCTTCAGAAAATTATAGATGATGAAGGGCTTGAGTCCTTCCTTGAAGCAGAGCAAAGGGCAATACTGGCACTTGATTGTAAAAAAACAGTCATTGCAACAGGTGGAAGTGCTGTTCTTTGTGAGCAGGCAATGAATCACTTAAAGTCTATTGGTAAAATAATTTACATTAATGTAGATTGCAACGAACTTGAAAGAAGACTTCATAATATTGAAACAAGAGGAATTGCGTGCAAAAAAGGTGAAACAATCAGAGAAATATATAATGTACGAAAGCCTTTTTATGAAAAGTATGCCGATATTATAATTGATACAGCTGATAATAATATTGAGAAGACAG
>CAYMZO010000028.1:0-5974 GCA_964394885.1 uncultured Eubacteriales bacterium
CCTTATCTCCTATATTAATGAGCATCTCTGCGAGGACCTGAGCATCCACAGCCTCTCCGCCCTAAACTGCATCAGCCACTTGGAACTTCAAAATCTACTATACCTAAGGTTTCTCCAACAACATAATCCTCTTGTAATATATTTCCATTTATTTCGACTTCACCATTTTCTAAAATTTTTATATAATCACCTGCCGTTGCTATAACTCTTTTTACAATGTTTTCATTAAAGCTGTTCGGTTGAGTTACTATAACGATGTCTCCATTTTTAAGTTTAGGTCCATATTGAGAAATAACTAACCAATCTCCACTATGTAGAGTCGGCAACATAGAATCTCCCACCACGCCGACAAATCGCCAAACGAAGGTAAACAGAACTAATATTATAATTACCGCAGAAATAAAAACGCTTGCAATTTCATATATTCCAGACACAAATTTGCCGGCAGGTTTTACAACAGTTTCACTCGTGCCGGTTGACTGCTCTACTTTTTCGGGTTCTGCTTTATCCGCTTTTTTGTATTCTGTGTTCTTATCCTCTTTTTTATTTTTAAGCTTCTCTTTTTTTAGCTTCTTCATTAATATATCCTCCATTCACCAAATGGTATCATTCTGAAATATGCTTTACCGAAAACATATCGTTCATCTATAAATCCGATATCTTTTGACCTACTGTCAAGAGATGCATTTCTATTGTCTCCCATAACAAACAAATGCCCCTGTGGCACAGTTAAAGGAAAATCAAAATTATTAGGAGGTATGAGATTTGTTGACGAGTTTACATACGGTTCACTAATCTCTTTGCCATTTACATAAACAACACCTTTTTCGAAGTCTATGTCAACTGTATCTCCCTCTACTGCAATAACTCTCTTTATTATATTTTCGTTTAAAAAGTTAGGCTGAGAAATTACAACAATATCGCCGTATTCGTATTTTGATTTAAGGCTGCTTACAATCAGGCTGTTTCCATCCTGCAAAGTCGGTTCCATAGAGCTTCCGGATACGCTTGCAATCCTAAACACAAACGAGAGAATAAGAATTACAATTAAGAAAGATATAACGATTGTAGAAATCCATTCATATAAACTAACAACAGAGTTTCTTACTTTTTTCTTATTATTGTTAAAAGTCGCCACATATCTTTCGTATCGACGCAATCCTTCCACCTCTGTTTAAGCAACAATAAACATTTATTATTTTATAATACTAAATATGATTATTATACAACAAACTGAATAAAAGTTCCATTACAAATAGAAAAAAGGGACAATAAAAATTGTCCCTTTTAAATCCAATTGATTACTTAAGTTGTTCTTTAACTTTTGCAGCCTTACCAACTCTATCACGAAGATAGTAAAGCTTACTTCTACGAACACGTCCAGAACGAACAAGCTCAACCTTATCAACATTTGGTGAGTTGACAGGGAAAACTCTCTCAACGCCAACGCCATAAGCTACACGGCGAACTGTAAATGTTTCAGAAACTCCGCTACCTCTGCGAGCAATAATTGTACCCTCAAAGACCTGAATTCTTTCTCTTTCACCTTCACGAATCTTAACGTGAACCTTTACTGTATCACCAATTTTAATCTGTGGCTTGTTTTCTTTAACTTGACCTTCTGTTATCACTTTAAGTGCATCCATTGAAAAATCCTCCTTAAATTCAGAACGTTCATAACAATTATATGCCAGAGGACCGTCCGCTTCAATACTAAGCAAATGCTTGGCATTAAACCCCTAAACCATAATGGTTAGGAAACAAATGCTTTAGTATAATATCATACTTTTGCTTATAATGCAAGTATTTTTATAAAAACAATTCTCCTTGAACTGTTTGTAAATTGTTTCTTATTATATTAACTGCTTGCGGTTCTATTTCTATTTCTCTTACAAGTGCCTCAACAAGCAAAGACGGATTTATGTTAACGCTATTGCCTGCTGAAAGTAAAACTGTTATTTCTATTCCGTCCTCTTTTTCCTCAACTTCATATTGTTTTATATGCTCAATTAGGTTGACTTGTTTTAGCACCTTTTGTCTGCCTTTTTTTCCGAGCTTTTCAACTATAAGACTTTCTGAACCCATAAGTGCATTTGAGCTATAATAAAAATTGCTTATTTGGTCTTTTAATAATTCAATTTTTATTTTGTACTCGGCAAACGCAATTTCAGATGCATTCATCTGTGCATCATCTACTGATTTTATAACTATATCGTCAGGCATTACTGCTGAAAGCTGTTGCTTTATCTCTTCATTTAATATATCGCCTTCTATTTTTATGTCCATTGCTTCGCAAAGACTCTCTGTTCCCAAAGAAAGTGGCAATGCAAAGGTCATATAAGGATGTGGATTAAACCCTTCCGTATACCACATTGGTATCTTTGCTCTTTTCATAGCTCTTGACATACAACGCATCAAGTCAAGGTGTGAGATATATTTTGCCTGCTTAACCTTTTCAAATCTTATTCTAACCAATCGCATGACACTTACCTCCATTGAGCCTGTTAGAACCACAGCCTGCACATTTTTGTCTGCAATTAGGCGTAGTATCTGCACTGTGTGCCTTTTGATTTTCTCTTATAAGGAAGTTTTTATCTATGCCATAATCCATATGGTCCCAAGGAAGGACTTCATCAAACTCTCTTTTTCTGTTTGCATAAAATGCAGGTGAAACATTACACTCTTCAAATGCTTCCATCCACAAATCAAAACGAAACTGATCGTCCCAACCGTCAAATTTACAGCCTTTTTGCCACGCAAGGTATAATACTTTACAAAGCTTTCTATCTCCCCTTGCAAATACGCCTTCGAGCAAGCTTGTATTAACCTCGTGCCAAGAAAGATTGACCTTTCTTGTTTTAACACTCTGCTGAAGATGGTGCTGCTTTTCGTGCAACTGGTCGGCTGTGTCCTGTGGTTCCCACTGAAATGGTGTAAACGGCTTTGGCACGAATGAAGACGCACTTACACTTACTGTTACTCCCTTACCCTTTTGCTTGTTAGGGTTTGCATAGTATTCATCAACGACCTTTTGTGCAAGATCTGCAATACCCGCAACATCTTCAAGTGTCTCTGTTGGAAGTCCGAGCATAAAGTAAAGCTTTACTCCTGTCCATCCTCCGTTAAAAGCCTTTTTACAGGTCCTTAAAACTTCTTCCTCTGTAACGTTTTTATTAATTGCATCTCTAAGCCTCTGTGTTCCTGCTTCCGGTGCAAATGTAAGCCCGCTCCTGCGTATAAGTTTTAGTTTCTCTACAAGCTCATCTGAAAAATTATCAACACGAAGTGATGGCAATGAAACATTTATTTTTTCATCGCTTGTCCAGTCAAGCATATTGTCAAGCAACTCGCTGAGCTGAGTATAGTCGCTTGTGCTAAGTGAACAAAGCGAAACCTCATCATATCCACTTGTATTGCACAAATCTCGACACTGTTTGTTTGCCGTTTGTGCTGTTTTTTCTCTTATCGGTCTATATATAAACCCCGCCTGACAAAAACGACAACCTCTTATACATCCTCTGAATATTTCTTCAACAATTCTATCATGTACTGCTTCAACAAAAGGAACAACAAATTTTTCAGGATAAAATACACTATCCAAATCGCTTATTATTCTCTTTTTAACTTTTTTCGGTGCGTTTCCTTTTGCAACAACCTGCTTTATTGTGCCGTCATCATTATAGCTAACGTCATAAAGAGATGGGACATAAACGCCCTCTATCTTGCACGCCTCATTCAAAAACTCTTGCTTGGTACTTCCTTTTTCTTTATGTTCCTTAAGCAGGTCGAGCAACTCATTTGTTACTTCTTCGCCCTCTCCTGGTAAAAACAAATCAAAGAAATCGGCAATTGGTTCAGGGTTGCAAACGCAAGGTCCTCCGGCTATAACAAGAGGTGTAAGGCTTGTCCTGTCTTTTGAAAGAACCGGAATATCCGCAAGGTCAAGCATATTCAAAACATTCGAATAGCTTAACTCATACTGCATTGTAAAACCTATTATATCAAACTTTGAAAGCTCATCTCCGCTTTCAAGTCCATACAATGGTATTTTGTTTTTTTTCATCTGCTCTTCCATATCAACCCAAGGTGCAAAAACACGTTCACACCACGCATCTTCACGTTCATTCACAAGTGAATAAAGTATTTTCATTCCCAGATGAGACATACCTATTTCATAAGAGTCCGGAAAGCAAAACGCATAGCGAAGCTTTATTTTACTCTTATCCTTTATTACGCTATTAACTTCTCCACCTGTATATCTTGCAGGTTTTTGAACAAGTGGCAAAATCTTTTCGACTTGCTTATTTATCATAATGCACTCCTATTTTTCCTTAAAACTGCCTTATAGAATATCATAATAATTTTATAAAGTCAAAACAGAAGACGTACAATCCACGATGACACTATAAAGCTTGTTAAGTCTGCACTGAGTCCACAAGCAACGGTATGTCGTGTCTTTTTAACATCAACAGCACCGTAATATAGTGCTATCGCATAAAAAGTTGTTTCTGTCGAGCTCATTATAATTGATGCAACCCGCTCTATGTAATTATCGACACCGTGCTGGTCTAAAAGGGTTTCGTACATACTCAATGCACCGCTTCCCGAAATTGGGCTTAGCACTGCAAGTGGTACGACCTCCTTTGGTATTCCTGTAAGCATCGAAACAGGACTAAATAGCCAAGAAAGAATGTCTAACGCTCCTGATGCCTTTAACATTGTTACAGAAAAAATAAGTCCGAGCAACGACGGCATTATGGCAATAAGGGTTTTTGCACCCTCCTTTGCACCTTCTAAAAAGCAATCAAACACATTGACGCCTTTAAACAATCCGAACACAACAATAGAAAACACCATAATCGGCAATATCCAAGAGCCTATCGAATTCATAATGGACTTCTCCTTCCAAGAAACCACGTCATAGTCATTCCAATTGTCAGTGCAACTATTGAAGTAATCAGTGCCGCAGGCATTATATCCATTGGAACTTGTGCTCCGTGTTCCTGTCTGAACATTGCAACGGTTGTCGGGATAATTCTTAATGATGCAGTATTTAGCACCACCAATTTTACCATATCATTTGTTGCAACTCCCTTATTGGGATTTTGAGCATTAAGCCTTTTCATCGCCTCTATTCCGAACGGAGTTGCCGCATTGCCAAGTCCCAGTAGGTTTGCTGTCATATTCATTGAAATTGCTTGAGCAGTTGGAGATTTAATATCTATTTTTGGGAAAATAAGTTTTAGCAGTGGCGAAAGTAACTTACATAACGCATTTGTAAGCCCTGATTTTTCTGCAATCTTCATTAAGCCTCCCCAAAGACACATTATTCCAAGCAATCTCAACGATAAATTTATGGCATCTGTTGCACCCTGCATTACCGAATCTGAGAGCTCTTGCATATTACCTTGCGTTATTGCAGAAAAGAAAGAGAGAACTATCATTCCTGCCCATATATAGTTCATCATAATATCACCACTTAAATATATTGTGTTATTTCTTAAAATATGTTCGACTTTTTCTTTCAAAATTCATTGACTTTTTTGGCATTTTCTGGTATATTGTAGTTGCAGGAAGAAATTCCGTGCAATATATCGAAACGGAGTGTGGGTTTATGAAATCAGCGGGCATCGTAAGGCCCATAGACGAAGCGGGCCGTTTAGTTCTTCCAAAAGAACTCAGGAAAGCTTTCAACTTGGTGGAAAGTGAAAGCGCAGTTGAAATTTTTACGGACGGAGATAAAATCGTATTGAGAAAGTACGCACCGGCATGTGTTTTCTGTGATTCAATGGACAATGTCATAGAATTCAAGGGACACAAAGTGTGCAAGTCATGTATTGAGAAGCTAAACATAATCTCCGAATAAATTTCATCACAAAGGTCGCCATTATAGGCGGCTCTTTTGTTTTTATAGTCAATTTTTATTTTATAGTATATGTAATATAGCATATAAAAAAGTCCTCTCTTTTTTGAG
>CAYMZO010000028.1:5984-11737 GCA_964394885.1 uncultured Eubacteriales bacterium
GACTTTTTAAAAAATCAGCATTTAGTTTTTATTGGCAGCAATTTTTGTTTTCACAAACGCATCAAATATCTATTGAAATTTCAAAACATTTTCAAAAATCTTTTGTTTGGTTACTGCCAAGTGTTTATTTTATTTTTTCAGGCGAGTCAGTTGCTTGAATTGCACTTACATAATATGAACTGCCCTTTGTTCTGAGCGTTATCTTTACATACTTGCTCGGGTCAGGTTCAATCATTTTACCCTGTTCGTCTTGTGTCCATTCAGAGCCTGAAATGTATCCAACCGTCAATACAATTGCACTGCTCTTTTCTTTAACATCCAAAACATCCGGAGTATATGTGTTTTCCATTCCGAAAATCGGGATTTTATAACCTTGAAGTGCTTTATCATATTCAAATTGATATTCACTTCCATCAACAGTTTGATGTACAGGCTTAACATCTGTTCCAAACAACTTTTCAAATTGTTTTTCTACATCTTTTTGAGGAATAAGAAGCTTATCGTCAACATATTCATATTTATCTGTTTCAACATTCTTTTTAATCAGCGACCAAATTGTCGAATCAAGAAGCTGGCTCATATTTGCCTGAGTTATATCGTCAAACGTATCAGGGTCATTCATAACAATGGGAAGTAAAAACTTTTCATATTCCTGTTTTTCTTTACTGTTATTAGTCAAATTTTGAATTCCTTTTACTCCAAATAAAATAAGAAATACAATACCTATCACTGCAAACAGTACTATAACAAGTCCAAGTGGAAAAGCCCACTTATTTTTTTTCGTTTTATTTTGCATCATTTTTCCTCCCCTATCTTATTTGCCCGTTGCCATAGACTGTATATTTTATAGTTGTAAGTTCAGGCAGACCAAGTGGTCCTCTGGTATGAAGCTTTTGTGTTGAAATTCCGATTTCAGCACCAAATCCAAACTCACCGCCATCTGTAAATCTTGTTGAAGCATTGACATAAACTGCAGCGGCATCAACCTCATTTAAAAACTTTTGCGATGCCTCATAGCTGTCTGTAACAATACACTCGCTATGTCCCGAGCCATATTTTGCAATATGGTCAATTGCTTCGTCAATACTCGATACAACTTTGCAAGAAATAATATAATCAAGGTATTCCTTGCCCCAATCCTCATCTGTTGCAGGGACGGCATTTGGCAACACCTTACAGGTTATCTCATCTCCACGTATCTGAACCGACTTTTGCTTTAACTTTTCTTCAATTGCAATAAGTGCCATTTCGGCTATATCCTTATGAATTAAAAGACTTTCACAGGCATTGCAAACTGACGGACGAGATGTCTTTGCATTAAATATTATGTTTGCAGCCATATCAATATTCGCAGCACAATCAACATAGACGTGGCAGTTACCTACCCCTGTTTCAATTACAGGTACTGTTGAATTTTCAACTACGGATTTTATAAGTCCTGCACCACCACGAGGAATGAGTACATCTATATATTCATTAAGTCTCATAAGCTCATTTGCGGTTTCTCTGCTTGTGTCTTCTACAAGCTGAATGCAATCTTTCGGCAAATCGGTTTTTGAAAGTGCATCACGCATAGTCTGGGCTATTATTTTGTTTGAGTTAATCGCTTCTTTTCCTCCACGTAATATTACAGCATTGCCCGATTTAAGACAAAGAGCCGCAGCATCCGCAGTAACATTGGGACGTGCCTCATAGATAACAGCAATAACGCCCAAAGGAACACTTACCTTTACAATTTTCATACCACTGCTATTAACAGTGCCTGAAAGAGTTCTTCCAATCGGGTCAGGTAAAGCTACAATTTCTTCAACGCTTTTGGCAATTCCTTCAATTCTATTTTCATCAAGTGATAATCTGTCAAGAATAGATTCACTTAAACCTGCCTGTTTGCCAAGCTCAAGGTCTTTTTTATTCTCTTGCATTATAACTTTGGAATTATCTCTAAGAGCCTGTGCAATCGCCTTTAATGCGTTATTTTTTTGAGATGTTGAAGCCGTTGCAAGAATTCTTTTTGCAGCAACTGCCTGTTTTCCCATAGCCTGTAAAGCCATATTGCTTTACCTCCTTGCTTTAAAAAATGTACCAATCTGTCGTCCTTCAAGGACCTTATATATATCTTGAGGAGTATTACCATTCATAACAATTGTATGTATTCCGGCATTAGTTGCAATATCTGCAGCGTGAAGTTTGGTTGTCATTCCGCCGGTTCCTCTGTTTGAGTTACTTCCACCGGCAACCTTAATTATGTCTTCATCAATCTCTTCTACTAACGGTATAAGTCTTGCGTTTTCATCTATACTTGGGTCAGCATCATAAAGTCCATCAGCATCTGTAAGTATTATAAGTGCATCTGCCTTTATAAGCTTTGCAACAATCGCAGACAAAGTATCGTTATCTCCGTATACTATTTCGTCTACTGCAACGCTGTCGTTCTCATTTACAACAGGTACAGCCCCGAACTCAAACAATTTTTCAAAGGTGTTTGTTAGATTGTTTCGTCTTTCAATATCATCAACATCACCCTTAGTAATTAGCAACTGACCTATTGTATGGCCATACTCTCCAAAGAACTTATCATACATAAACATCAGCTCGCACTGGCCAACCGTTGCAGCCGCCTGCCTGCCTTGAGTATCTGTCGGTCTTTCTCTAAGACCCAACTTACCGACACCCACTCCAATAGCACCTGAGGTTACGAGTGCAACTTCTATTCCCGAATTAACAAGGTCAGACAACACGCTTGCAAGCTTTGCCACCCTATGAATATTCATTTTTCCTGTGTCATAGGTCAAAGTTGAAGTGCCAACCTTAACAACAAGTCTCTTAACGTCCTTTAAAACTGCCATTGCAAAAGAACTCCTTTATAAATATGAAATAAGCCAAATTATAAGCACAACAATATTAGTTAATGCTTTTACTATTAAATGGCACAACAGCATATTATTTCAAACAGCCATACTGTTGATATTATACCACATCACAAATGACCATACAATAAAAAAATGCAGGGAATGCATTTACTCATTCCCTGCAAAAGATTAAAATATCTTATCTTCTTCTATCGTTATTGTTTCTATTATAATCTCTGTGCTGTGGACGACGAGGAGGTGCATCAGAAATAGTATTTTCAGGAACAAGTCCCTCAATCTCTATAAGTGCATCTCTTCTTGAAAGATTAAGTCTGCCCTGGTCATCTTTTTCAAGGACCTTAACAATAACTTCGTCTCCAACGCTTACGCAATCTTCAACCTTTTCTGTACGCTTAACATCAAGACGGCTGATATGAACAAGTCCTTCCTTACCGGGAGCAATCTCAACGAAAGCACCGAAGCTCATAAGTCTTGTAACAATTCCCTTATAAATAGAGCCAGGTTCAGGGTCATTAGCTATTGTTTCAACCATCATAAGAGCACGGTTTGCATTATCAATATCAATTGAAGAGATAAAGATTGTTCCATCTTCTTCAACATCAACCTTACATTCGCACTCTGCACAAATCTTTTGGATAACCTTACCCTGCTTACCAATAACCTCGCTGATTTTATCAACAGGGATTTTTGTTGTAAGCATCTTAGGTGCATACTTAGAAAGTTCTTTACGAGGTTCTGAAATAGCAGGAAGCATAATCTCGTCAAGTATATAATCTCTTGCGTGATGTGTCTTTTCAAGAGCTTCTTTTATAATCTCAGGAGTAAGTCCCTCAATTTTAAGGTCCATCTGGATTGCTGTGATACCCTTATGTGTACCTGCAACCTTAAAGTCCATATCTCCGAAGAAATCTTCAAGTCCCTGAATATCAACCATTGTCATAAAACGGTCGCCTTCAGTTACAAGTCCGCAAGAAATACCTGCAACCGGTGCCTTTATCGGAACACCTGCTGCCATAAGTGAAAGAGTTGAAGCACAAATTGAGCCCTGTGATGTTGAACCGTTTGAAGAAAGAACCTCTGAAACAAGACGCATTGCATAAGGGAATTCTTCTACTGAAGGAATTACAGGAACCAATGCTCTCTCTGCTAATGCACCGTGTCCGATTTCTCTTCTTCCTGGGCCTCTGCTTGGTCTTGTCTCGCCTACTGAATATGATGGGAAATTATACTGGTGCATATAACGCTTTGAATCTTCCTCATCAATTCCGTCAAGTATCTGTGCATTACCAACAGGTCCGAGTGTTGTAACTGTAAGAACCTGGGTTTGTCCTCTTGTGAAAAGACCTGAACCGTGTACTCTGCTAAGAAGGTCAACTTCTGCAGCCAAAGGACGGATTTCATCAATACCTCTTCCGTCTACACGCTTGCCATCATCAAGAAGCCAACGGCGAACAACGAATTTTTGAAGCTTATATAAGCACTCTTCTATCTTCTCTTCCTGCTCAGGATATTTTTCATCAAACTCAGTATGAACTGCTTCGTAAATTGGCTTTAATCTCTCATCACGAATTCTCTTGTCATCTGTATCAAGAGCAACTCTAACGTCATCAATTGCAAAATTCTTAATTGCCTCGTACATATCAGGATCTGGGTCATTTGATGGGAAATCAACCTTTGCACGACCAATTTCTGATTTGATGCCTTTAATGAATTCAACAATCTTCTTGTTTTCTTCGTGTGCAAACATAATTCCGTTAAACATATCATCGTCAGATACTTCATTTGCACCTGCTTCAATCATTGCAACACGGTTTTCAGTTGAAGCAACTGTTACTGCCATCTGAGAAACTTTTCTCTGCTCTGCTGTTGGGTTAATTACAAACTCACCGTCAACAAGTCCGACAGAAACACCACTGATTGGTCCGTTCCATGGGATTTCTGAAATTGAAATTGCAATGGAAACACCTATCATTGCTGTAATTTCAGGTGAACAGTCAGGGTCAACTGACATTACAGTAGCTATAACGCTAACGTCATTTCTCATATCCTTAGGGAACAAAGGACGAATTGGGCGGTCAATTACTCTTGATGCAAGAATTGCCTTATCACTTGGCTTTCCCTCTCTTCTCTGGAATGAGCCGGGAATTCTTCCAACTGAATATAATTTTTCTTCAAAATCTACTGATAGAGGGAAAAAGTCAACACCCTCTCTTGGCTTTGATGCCATTGTTGCATTACAAAGAACTTCTGTTTCGCCGTAGCGAACAAGGCATGAGCCGCCTGCAAGTTGTGCCATTTTACCTGTTTCTACAACAAGTGGACGACCTGCGAGTTCTGTTTCAAATTTTCTAAAATTTTCAAACATTGTTTTACCTCATAAAAATATATTTCCACGGGATAGCGGTTTAGCAATAAATAAAAAACCTGAAGCATTATATTTCAACTCTTTTATTCACTGCTAAATCCGTTTGCCAACCCGATTGGATTAAAATTAAAAAGCGTCAAAACGCTAATTAAGGCAGAAGGAGGGAATTTCCTCCAACTGCCTATTAATTTATTACTTACGAATACCAAGCTTTGCGATTATGTTACGGTATCTTTCAATATCATTCTTGTAAAGATAGTTTAAAAGATTACGTCTGTGTCCAACCATTTTAAGAAGTCCTCTTCTTGAGTGATGGTCTTTCTTGTGAATCTTAAGATGATCGTTAAGGTCATTGATTCTCTTTGTAAGAACAGCAATTTGAACTTCCGGAGAACCTGTATCGCCCTCGTGAATTGCATATTCTTTGATTATTGCATTTTTTTCTTCGTTTGTCATTTGACATTCACCTCATTAAAATATTTATCTGTGCTTACACCAAAAATCACAGGAAAGGGCAG
>CAYMZO010000029.1:0-11580 GCA_964394885.1 uncultured Eubacteriales bacterium
AAAGATGAAATTGAAAAAATAGGCGAGATAAGAGGAACTCTGCCTTTTGATATAGATGGTGCTGTAATAAAAGTAGATGAATTTGAAAAACGAAGTAAAATGGGAAGCACCTCTAAATTTCCCAAATGGGCAATTGCATTTAAATATCCTCCGGAGGAAAAGGAAACAGTGGTAAAAGATATAGAGGTTAATGTTGGACGAACAGGAGCACTTACACCCGTTGCAATTTTGGAGCCGGTTTTAGTTGCCGGTTCGACTGTCGGCAGGGCAACACTGCATAATGAAGATATAATTAAAGAAAAAGATATAAGAATCGGAGATACAGTAATTATAAGAAAAGCAGGAGATATAATTCCTGAAGTTTTATCTGTTGTTGAACATTCAGAGGGCTCAAAGCCTTTTGCAATGCCTCAGATTTGTCCTTCTTGTGGTGCCGAGGTAATAAGGGAACAAGGTGAATCTGCAATAAGATGTAACAACTCACAATGTCCTGCACAATTACTAAGAGTCCTAATTCATTTCTGCTCAAGAGATGCTATGGATATTGAAGGTCTTGGTGATGCTGTATTAACATCATTGGTAAACGAAGGTTTTGTTAATACACCTGCCGATATATACTCTCTTAATATAAACGATTTTATTCAAATTGAAAGAATGGGTGAAAAATCAGCTAATAATCTTATAAATGCCATTGAAAAGTCTAAGCAAAATGATTTGTCAAAGCTGATTTTTGCACTTGGAATAAGACATATTGGTCAAAAGGCGGCAAAGCAACTTTCTCAGACTTTTGGAATGATGGATAACATTTTAAAAGCAACATTTGAAGAACTTTCTTTAATAGAGGGTTTTGGTGATATTATGGCAAGAAGTGTTTTTGAATATTTTTCAATGCCACAGACAAAGGAACTTATTTCAATACTTTATGAAAAAGGCATTAATATGTCATCTCTAAAAGAGGTAAAAGATAATAGGTTCTTAGGAAAAACTTTTGTGCTTACGGGAACATTGCCAACTTATTCTCGTTCGGAAGCAACACAAATAATTGAAAGTTTTGGCGGAAAAGCTTCATCTTCTGTCTCTAAAAAAACGACCTATGTTTTGGCAGGAGAAGATGCCGGAAGTAAGCTTAAAAAAGCAAATGACCTTGGCGTTTCTGTTATATCAGAGGAAGAGTTTAATGAAATGATAAAATAGATACACTATATAAAATTGTAATATTGTTTATATAATAAAAAGAAAAAAGAGCTGACAATTATTAATTGTCAGCTCTTTAATATATATGTTTTAGCCTTCGTTATTGATTTTAAAACCTCTTGATTCAAGAAGGTTTCTGATTCTTTCAGAAGAGTCAAGCAACTTGCTTACGGAGGTGTCGTGGTTGAGTGCATCAATAATATATGCAATATATTTCGACATATCAACTTCTGTATACCATTTACGTTCTAAAAGCTCAGGAGTTCTATATATCATATTTGTGGTAAATACTTTTTCAAAGAATCCACTTTCGTATGCTTTATCAAAACTCTCAAGACCATTACAAAACAGCCCAAAACAACTGCAAATAAAAATTCTGTTTGCACCAAGGTCTTTTAATTTTTTTGCAACTTCAATCATTGACTCGCCGGAGGATATCATATCGTCAACAACAATTACATCTTTTCCAACAACATTGTCGCCAAGGAATTGATGTGCAAGAATAGGATTTCTTCCATCGACTATCTTAGAGTAATCACGCCTTTTGTAGAACATACCAAGTTCAACACCAAGAACAGTTGCATAGTAAATTCCTCTGCCCATTCCACCCTCATCAGGAGAAACAATCATAAGATGATCACGGTCAATTTTAATGTCGTCTACATTATTTACAAGTGCTTTTATCATTTGATAAACAGGGGATACATTTTCAAAGCCCTTAAGAGGAATTGCATTTTGTACACGAGGGTCGTGTGCATCAAATGTTATAACATTATCGACTTCCATTAAGTTACAAATCTCCTGCAATGCAATAGCACAGTCCAAAGATTCTCTTGCAGAACGTTTATGCTGACGTCCTTCATAAAGCATAGGCATAACAACAGTTATTCTATGAGCTTTACCGCCGATTGCAGCAATGACTCTTTTTAGATTTGAAAAATGATCATCGGGACTCATTGGAACTTCTTTGCCGTACATATTGTAGGTGATTCCATAGTTAAAGGCATCAACGAGAACAAAAATATCATATCCACGAACAGATTGGTTAATTACAGCTTTTCCTTCACCTGTTCCAAAACGTGGACAACTTACATTGATTAAAAATGATTCCTTGTTGTAACCATCAAAAATAATCGATGATTTATGTTCGTTTTTGCTTTCGTCTCTCCATCTTGAGATATACTTGTCAATTTTCTTGCCGAGTTCTTCACAACCTGGCAATGCGATTATTCCCAGCTTTCCAAATGGAATAGTTGTAAAATCAGAACTTTGTGAGTTAGTAGACGCAGCAGTCATTTTTTAAAAACCTCCGAGCTTTTTTACAATTGTTAAATATAAAAAAATCAAAAATACGGTTCAATTCTAACACATTTTTCTTGTGGTTACAATATAAAAAAAATTATTTTTTAAATGATTTTTCAAAAGATAAAAATAATTTAAAAATTGTCAGTTTTTGTCTAAAAGTTAACAAAAAGTAGGAGGCTAACTTTAAATTATCAGTTGATTTTTTCACCCTATATGATATAATACAATAGTTAGCGCAGGTGCGTAAAAATACATTTTTGTGAAAGGGTGATACGTTAAAATGGCCTCTGAAATGATTAATCAGGTTCTTGATGCTGAAAAGAATGCAGCAGAAAAAGAAACACAGGCAAAAGCCGAAGCCACAGAAATAATTAAATCTGCTGAGAATGAAGCTAAGACATTGCTTGCTGACATGAAGCGAAAAATAGCTGATGAGAGAGAGCAAATCATATCTAAAGCACAAAAGGATTCTGAAACTGTTTTTGCTAAGGCGGAAGCTGATGCTGAAGCAGAGAGTCAAGAACTTAGAAATCAGAGCAAAGCAAAACTTAACGCTTCTGTTGAAGCTGTTGTTAAGCACATAATTCCATAACCTTAACAAGCATCAGACATTATTTTATAAGGAGGTGTTTTCTGTATGGCGATTTTGGAAATGAAACGCATTGAGCTTCTTGCTATGCTGAGTGATAGTAAGGCAATAATGGATCTTATTCAGCAATATGGTGCCATTGAATTGTCAAACTATGAAGCGGAAAGCGATAATCTATATAAGCTTTCAACCTCAACAGCATTGTCTCAACTTGAAAAATTCCATTCATCTGCGGTTTCTGCAAAGGAAATATTAAATCAATATGTTCCTGCAAAGAGTTCTTTACTTAGCTCTTTTGCACCGAGAAAAGAGATGACAGTATCGGAATTTTTCTTTAAAGCGCAAGAAGCGGACGCTATTTTAAGTAAGTGTTACAGCATTATTGAATATAACAAAGAAATACAGGACAATAAGGTAGAAATCATTAAAGCTCAAACCACTATTGATTCCCTTATGCCGTGGACAAAATTGGACATTCCGTCATCGTTTAAAGGAACTGCTACAACGTCTGTTTTTATTGGCAGTCTTTCTGAATTGTATGATCGGGAGTCCTTGCTTTCTGCAATTGCATCAATTCTTCCTGAAGTTGATTGTGATGCCGAAATTGTTTCTTCTGATAAGACGCAGACCTGTGCTTTAGTTATTTCTCATAAAGATAATGCTAAAGATGTTGAACAAGCATTAAGAAGTCTTGGCTTTATATTTGCTTCGGATACTTCAAAATTGAAAACAGACGATAAACTTGCACAGCTACAGTCTGATATTCAAAAATGTAACGATGAAATAGCAAAATGTGAAGAAAAAATCAAGTCATTCGCAGAAGACAGGGAACAAATTGATTTCTTGATCGACTATTTTGTACTCAGAAAAGATAAGTATCAGTCTCTTGATAAAATCTCTATGAGCGATAATATCTTTATATTAACGGGGTACATACCGCAAATTAATGTTGAGGCTCTTGTAACTAAGCTTGAGGACCATTTTGATGTAGCAATTAGTGTAACTGATCCCGATTATGAAATGGAAGACGTTCCTGTAGCTGTAAAGGACGGAAGTTTTGCATCAACGATGGAGTCGGTTACAAATATGTATTCACCGCCAAGCCACAACGATATTGACCCAAACCCTGTTATGGCATTGTTTTACTATAACTTGTTTGGATTAATGCTTGGAGATGCCGGCTATGGACTATTGATGGTTATAGTAACCTTAATAGTAAAATTCAAGTATAAGCTTGAACCGGAAAAAGCAAAGACAGTAAACTTTGGTTTAGGTTGTGGAGTTGGAACTCTCTTCTGGGGAGCAATGCAAAACAGCTGGTTTGGTGATTTACCTTCGTACTTAGGTATTGACTTTATCAATAAGTATCACCTCTATTGGTTCCAGCCTATTGATTATACAACAGCATTTTTGCTGTTTGCATTCTTTATAGGAATTTTGCATTTACTACTTGCTGTCGGTGTAAATCTTTACGCAACTGCCAAAAGAGGACATTTGGTTGATGCTATATTAGATAATGTTCCAATTATGTTAATTCTTATAGGTGTAATACCACTTATTAATGAGCAGATTGGTGGAACAGCACTTGATTCAGGCTCTACAAAATTCTTGTATGACTTCTTAACAGGTCCGGCAAGAACCCCATTGTTTATAACGCTTGCTGTCGGAGCAATTTTAGTTGTTCTTACACAGGGTAGGTCTTCAAAAGGAATTTTTGGAAAACTATTTGGCGGCATATATGCGTTGTATAATACAGCAGCAGGTTATTTAGGAGATATTCTTTCATATTCAAGACTTTTGGCTTTAGGACTTTGCACAGGAGTTATAGCAACGGTTATCAATATGTTGGCAGATATGCCTGGCAATCCAATAATATTTGCAATTATTGCAATATTGGGACATACAGTTAACCTTGCAATTAACCTAATCGGTGCTTATGTTCATACAAACAGACTTCAGTATGTTGAATTCTTTTCAAAGTTCTATGAAGGTGGCGGAAGATTATTCTCACCTTTAAAAGTAAATTCAAAATCATTTAAATTTAAGGAGGAAACAAAATCATGACAATTGGTATAGTATTAGCAATTCTTGGAGCAGCATGTGCAGCAATTTTTTCAGGTATGGGTTCAGCAAAAGGTGTTGGTATAGTTGGTGAGGCTGGTGCAGGTCTTATAGCAGAAGATCCATCTAAGTTCGGTAAAGTTCTTATTCTTCAAATCCTTCCTGGTACACAGGGACTTTATGGTTTCCTTGCAGCTTTCATGATCATGAATAAAATCAGTGCTGGTTTAACACTTCAACAAGGTCTTGGACTTTTTGTTGCAGCATTGCCAATAGCAATTGTTGGTTATTTCTCAGGTATTAAGCAGGGTCGCGTTGCAGCAGCTGGTGTTGGCATTGTTTCTAAGAAGCCTGATCAGAACGGTAAGGCAATCACATTTGCAGCTATGGTTGAGACCTATGCAGTTTTGGCACTCCTTATTTCTATCCTTCTTATTGGTAAGGTTGTAATCTGATTAATACATAATTAAATCCGTTAAGGAGAGGTGTCAATGACAGGGTTAAATAAAATTATCGAAAGAATTTCACAGGACTCTGTTGCAAAATGTGATGGCATCATATTTGATGCTCAAACCGAGGCATCCAAAATAAAAAATGCTGCAATTGCAGAAGCAGATGCTTTAAAGCAAAAGGCAATTGAAGAAGCTAACGCACAGGCTAAAACCATAACGGAAATGGCTGAATCCGGTGCACAGTTAGCAACAAGAAAGAAATTGCTTGCAACAAAAATTGATATCATCAATGATGCTATCAATGCAGCATATAAAAAAATTAAGGAAATGCCTGAAAAAGACTATTTTGCGGCATTGTATTCTCTTGTGAAAAAATACGCACAAGATACAGAGGGCGTTATGATTCTTTCAGAAAAAGACCTTGGACGTAAGCCTAAGGATTTTGAAAAGAAGATTAACGAGGGACTATCAAAAGAAGCAAAGCTCACAGTTTCTGATAAACCTGCAAATATAGGTGAAGGTTTTATTCTCGTGTATGGTGATATAGAGATTAACTGCACCTTTGAAGCTCTTATTGAAGATGCAAGAGATGAGCTGAAAGACACAATTAATAACATAATTTTTGCCTAAGCATTCAAAATTGCAAAAGGGAGGCGTGTACAATATGATGCACGAAACAGAATATGCCTATGCAGTAGCGCGTGTGAGGGCAAATGAGCTTACACTTTTAAGTGCAACAGATATTGAACAAATCATTGAAGCAGAAGATTACAAACAAGCAATGCGTCGTCTTTCCGAAAATGGTTGGGGCGATATTGACAGCGTAACAGATTATTCCAAGTATCTTGAAGATTACAGGATGAAAACTTGGAACCTTCTTGTTGAGATTATGGAAGATATCCATGAGCTTGATGCGCTTGTAATCCGCAATGATATGCAAAATCTTAAAGCGGCACTTAAATGTATCATTTCTCAACATGATCCAAAAGAATTAATGGTATCTCCAACTGTGTTTAATACAGAAGATATATTAAAAGCAGTTGATGAGAGGATGTTTGAGGCTTTACCAGATTGTATGCAGGATGTTGCTGCTGAAGCTTATGATATTCTGACACGTACTCAAAATGGTCAATTAGCTGACGCTGTTCTTGATAGAAGAACACTTGAACTTATCTTAATATATGCAGAAAAGTCAAGAAGTGAAATGCTGATTAAATTGTCTGAATACATTTGTGCAACAGCAAATATTAAAATTGCTTTACGTTGTGCTAATACTGGTAAAAGTAAAGATTTTATTGAGACTTCCATTGGTGAATGTAAAACTCTTGATAAGCAGAGCTTAGTTGAGGCTGCTTGCGAGGGTAAAGATGCTTTGTTTGAATATATAACAGGCACAGAATATGGTGATGCTGTTGATATGCTTGAAAAGAGCACAAGTGCATTCGAAAAATGGTGCGATGATTTGATTATGGACTGTATTTTGCCTGCAAAGTATAAAGCTTTTAGTGTTGACCCAATGGTTGCATACTATCTTGCAAAAGATGCAGAAATAAAAACAGTTCGCATAATTCTTTCAGCGAAGCTCAACCATCTTCCGTCAGAGATTATCAGAGAGAGGGTGAGGGCGCTTTATGTATAAAATTGCTGCAATGGGCGACAAGGACAGTATATATGGCTTTGCGTCAATCGGACTTAAAATATTTCCAGTCGATGATTCACAGGTTGCAATTCATACACTCAGAAAAATCATTGACAATGGTTATGCGGTAATATTTATAACTGAGCAGCTTGCAACTCAGATTGAAAGTGAACTTGACCGTTATCGTAGTTTACCAACTCCTGCTATAATTCCAATTCCAGGAGTTACAGGAAATACGGGACTCGGAATGAGAAATGTAAGTAAGTCTGTTGAACAGGCTGTCGGTTCAGATATTCTCTCAGACGCATAATTAAATAATAAGCCGAAAACAGAAAGGCAAGTGATAAAAGAATGAGCAATGGAACAATAACCAAGGTCTCAGGTCCTCTTGTTATTGCGTCGGATATGCGTGATGCAAATATGTTCGACGTTGTACGTGTTAGTGAT
Source organism: uncultured Eubacteriales bacterium (assembly GCA_964394885.1). GTDB lineage: Bacteria > Bacillota > Clostridia > Oscillospirales > Acutalibacteraceae > RZYX01. Next base: position 7,688 of record CAYMZO010000029.1, read on the forward strand.
CAGAGACTTATTGGTGAAATAATCGAAATGCACGAAGATAGAGCTTCCATTCAGGTTTACGAGGAAACATCAGGTCTCGGTACAGGAGAGCCTGTTGAGTCAACCGGAGCTCCTCTTAGTGTTGAACTTGGACCAGGTCTTATAACAAGTATCTTTGATGGTATTCAAAGACCACTTGAAGAAATTATGAAAATGGCAGGAAACAACCTTACAAGAGGTATTGAAGTTCCTGCACTTAATAGAGAAAAGGTATGGCACTTTGTTCCAACTGCTAAGGTTGGAGACGAAGTTGTTGGAGGAGATATTATAGGTACAGTTCAGGAAACTGATGTTGTTGTACATAAAATTATGGTACCTCCAACAATTAGCGGTAAACTCAAGAGCATCAAAGAAGGCGATTATAAAATCACCGATATTGTTGCAACAGTTGAGACTGCTGATGGTGTAAAAGATGTTGGTCTTATGCAGAAATGGCCTGTCCGTGTTGGCAGACCTTATGCTAAAAAGCTTAATCCAGACAGACCTCTTATTACAGGTCAGAGAGTTATAGACGCAATGTTCCCAATTGCAAAGGGCGGCGTTGCAGCTATTCCCGGACCATTCGGTAGCGGTAAAACGGTTACTCAGCATCAGCTTGCAAAATGGGCTGAAGCAGACATAGTTGTTTACATCGGTTGCGGTGAGCGTGGTAACGAGATGACAGACGTTCTTCTTGAGTTCCCAGAGCTTATCGACCCACATACCGGAAAATCTTTAATGGAACGTACAGTTCTTATTGCTAACACATCAGATATGCCTGTTGCTGCTCGTGAAGCATCAGTTTATACTGGTATTACAATCGCTGAATACTTCAGAGATATGGGATATTCAGTTGCACTTATGGCTGACTCAACATCACGTTGGGCAGAGGCACTTCGTGAAATGTCAGGACGTCTTGAAGAAATGCCCGGTGAGGAAGGTTACCCAGCATATCTTGGTAGCCGTATTGCACAGTTCTATGAGCGTGCAGGCCGTGTTATTTCTCTCGGTGCAGACAAACGTGAAGGTGCTCTTTCAGTTATCGGTGCCGTATCACCTCCAGGTGGTGATATTTCTGAGCCGGTATCACAGGCAACACTTCGTATTGTTAAGGTCTTCTGGGGACTTGATGCATCTCTTGCTTATAAGCGTCATTTCCCGGCTATTAACTGGCTTACAAGCTACTCATTGTATGCTGATAAGCTTGGCAAATGGTTCAATAAAAATGTTGCAGATGACTGGACAATTCTTCGTGGTAAGATGTTAAGTCTTCTTTCTGATGAGTCAGAGCTTGAAGAAATTGTTAAGATGGTTGGTATGGATGCATTGTCTGACACAGACCGTCTTAAGATGGAAGCATCTCGTTCAATTCGTGAGGACTTCCTTCATCAGCTTGCATTCCACGAGATTGATACATATACATCTCCAAATAAGATGCACCATATGATGCAGCTTGTTGTAGCATATTATGAGAAATCCCTTGATGCACTTAACAAAGGTGCAAGTATGAAAGACATCATTAATCTTCCTGTTCGTGAAGCTATCGGACGTTTCAAGTACATTAAAGAAGACGATGTTAATGATGAATTTGCAAAGATTGAATCAAGACTTGATAAAGAGCTTGATGAAGCTTTGAACAAGGAGGAGGACTATTAATGCCAAAGGAGTATAGAACCATACAAGAGGTTGCAGGTCCTCTTATGCTCGTTAGAGATGTTGAAAACGTTACTTATAACGAACTTGGTGAAATAGAGCTTGCAAATGGCGAAAAACGTCGTTGCCGTGTCCTTGAAATAGACGGCTCAAATGCGCTCGTTCAGCTTTTTGAAAATGCTGCAGGTATTAACCTTTCAGACAGTAAGGTTCGTTTTTCAGGACGTCAAATGGAACTTGGTGTATCAATTGATATGCTCGGTCGTGTTTTCGACGGACTTGGAAGACCAATCGATGACGGTCCTGAAATTATTCCTGAAAAGCGTCTTGATGTTAACGGTGCACCAATGAACCCTGCTGCTCGTGCATTCCCGTCAGAGTTTATTCAAACAGGTGTTTCTGCTATCGACGGACTTAACACTCTTGTTAGAGGTCAGAAACTTCCTATTTTCTCTGCATCAGGTCTTCCACATGCTGAGCTTGCTGCACAGATTGCAAGACAGGCAAAGGTTCGTGGTAAAGATGAGCAGTTTGCTGTTGTTTTCGCTGCAATGGGTATTACATTTGAAGAGGCAAACTATTTCATAGATAGTTTCCGTGAAACAGGTGCTCTTGACAGAACGGTTCTTTTCACAAACCTTGCAAACGACCCTGCTGTTGAGCGTATAGCAACACCGAAAATGGCTCTTACATGTGCAGAGTTCCTTGCATTTGAAAAGGGTATGCACGTTCTTGTTATCCTTACAGACATCACAAACTATGCTGATGCTCTTCGTGAGGTTTCAGCAGCTCGTAAAGAAGTTCCCGGTCGTCGTGGATATCCCGGATATCTTTACACTGACCTTGCAACAATGTATGAGCGTGCTGGTCGTCAAAAGGGCAAGGATGGTTCAATCACAATGATTCCAATCCTTTCAATGCCTGAAGATGATAAAACTCACCCAATCCCTGACCTTACAGGATACATCACAGAGGGACAGATTATCCTTTCTCGTGATCTTTACCGTAAGGGAATTCAGCCACCGGTTGACGTTCTTCCTTCTCTTTCACGTTTGAAGGATAAGGGAACAGGTGAAGGCAAAACAAGAAAAGACCACTCTAATACAATGAACCAGCTGTTTGCTGCTTATTCAAGAGGTAAAGACGCTAAAGAACTTATGACAATTCTTGGTGAAGCTGCTCTTACAGATATCGACATTCTTTATGCAAAGTTTGCCGATGAGTTTGAGAAGACTTACGTATCTCAGGGATATGATGCAAACCGTGATATCGAGGAGACACTTGATATCGGTTGGAGCCTTCTCAGAATGCTTCCGAGAAGTGAGCTTAAGCGTATAAGTGATGAATTGCTTGATCAATATTATGATAAAAAGTAGGTGATTAACCTTGGCTATACTTAATGTTAACCCTACCCGTATGGAACTCACCAATTTGAAGAAGAAACTTAAAACCGCACGTCGTGGTCATAAGCTTCTTAAAGATAAGCGTGATGAATTGATGCGTCAGTTTATTGAGCTTGTCCGTGAAAATAAGGAACTTCGTCAACAAGTTGAAAAGGGTATTGCAGATGCAAATGCACATATGTCTGTTGCCCGTTCCGTTATGAGTGATGAAAACCTTAATGTTGCTTTGATGATTCCCATGCAGGAAATGAGCCTTGAAATCACCGAAAAAAATGTCATGAGTGTTATGATTCCTGTTTTTGAAAGCAAATTCAAAACAGCTGACGAAAATGACATTTATTCATACGGCTATGCATTCACATCTTGTGATTTAGACAATGCTGTTAAGTCTTTATCTGACATTATGCCACTTATGTTAAGACTTGCAGAGGTTGAAAAATCTTGTCAGCTTATGGCTGTTGAGATTGAAAAAACACGTCGTAGAGTTAATGCTCTTGAGCACGTTATGATTCCTCAATATGAGGAGACAATAAAGTATATCAAGATGAAGCTTGACGAAAATGAGCGTGGAACAATCACAAGACTTATGAAAGTTAAGGATATGATGCTTGCCGAGGCTCATAATTACAACAACTGATTTAGTTGATATACAAGTAGCCTTTTAAAAGGGCTACTTGATATGCTGATGTGGCGAAATCGGCAGACGCAAGGGACTTAAAATCCCTCGGTGGCAACACCGTACCGGTTCAAGTCCGGTCACCAGCACCAAAAGAATAGGGTAAAAAAGATATCATCGGCAGAAATGCCGATGATATCGCC
>CAYMZO010000030.1:0-11539 GCA_964394885.1 uncultured Eubacteriales bacterium
ACGCTAAAATTCTCATTACATATAACTTTTTGTTCTCCTCAATATACATTCGAATATCCCCCTACTATAACTTATCAATATATAAAAAGTATATGTAGTGAGATATGTTTTTTAGTACATTGTGTTAAGTTTGTTAAAAATATCAATAACTTTTAAAAATATTTGAAAAAATTTAGAAAAAGTTAGTTATATTTTTAACAATTTGTTGACTTTTGCATATCATAAGTATTATAATAGCATTCAAGAACCCCAAAAACGACTTACGTTTTAGTTGTTATATTATTTTAGGAGGAAATACACATGGCAAGAGTTTATAATTTTTCAGCAGGTCCATCAATGCTTCCAGAGGTTGTTCTTAATAAAGCAGCAGCTGAGATGCTCGATTATCAAGGAAGCGGTCAATCCGTAATGGAGATGTCTCACCGCTCAAAAGTTTATGACGACATTATCAAGGGTGCAGAAAATCTTCTTCGTGAACTTATGAACATTCCTGACAACTATAAAGTATTATTTCTTCAAGGTGGTGCTTCAACACAGTTTGCAGCAATCCCACTCAACTTTATGAACGGCAGTGGCAAAGGCGATTTTGTCATTACAGGTCAGTGGGCTAACAAAGCATATCAAGAGGCTTGTAAGTATGGCGAAGCAAAGATTATTGCTTCCTCAAAAGATAAGACTTTCTCATATATTCCAAAGCTTAATAAGGCAGATTTCACTAAGGATGCAGATTATTTTTATATCTGTATGAACAATACAATTTACGGTACTGTTTATCACGAGCTTCCTGACGTAGGTGATGTTCCACTTATTGCCGACATTTCTTCTTGTTTCCTTTCAGAGCCAATTGACGTTTCAAAGTTTGGCGTCCTTTTCGGTGGTGCTCAGAAGAATGTTGCTCCTGCAGGTCTTACAATTGTAATTATCAGAGAAGACCTTCTTGGCAAGGCTCGTGATATTACTCCAACAATGCTCAACTATCAAATTCAGGCAGACAACGACTCTCTTTACAACACCCCTCCTTGCTACACAATTTATATTTGCAAGCTTGTTCTTGAGTGGATTAAGAGTCTTGGCGGACTTGATGCTATGAAGAAACATAACGAAGCTAAGGCAAAAATCCTTTATGATTTTCTTGACAATAGCAATATGTTTAGAGGCACAGTTGTTAAAGAGGACCGTTCACTTATGAATGTTCCGTTCGTTACAGACAGCGACGAGCTTAATGCTAAATTCATAAAGGAAGCTGAAGCAGCAGGATTTATCAATCTTAAGGGTCATCGTAGTGTTGGCGGTATGCGTGCTTCTATTTACAACGCTATGCCAATTGAAGGCGTTGAAGCTCTTGTTGACTTTATGGATAAATTTGAAAAAGAAAACACAAAATAATTTTTTAAAGGTAGGTCTTTATAATGCATAAGATTTTAACACTTAATAAGATTTCCCCTTCTGGTCTTGACCATTTTGATAGAAAAAAATACACCTATGGAACAGAGGTTGAAGCCCCTGATGCAATAATGGTTCGTTCTGCATCAATGCACGATATGGACTTTGCAGACAACACTCTTGCAATCGCAAGAGCAGGTGCAGGAGTTAACAATATTCCAATTGCAGATTGCAGTGAAAAAGGAATTGTTGTTTTCAACACTCCCGGTGCAAATGCAAACGCAGTTAAAGAACTCGTAATGTGTTCACTTCTTCTCACCTCTCGTAAAATTATTCCTGCAATCGACTTTTGCAAAACACTTAAAGGTGAAGGCGAAGAAGTTGCAAAGCTTGTTGAAAAAGGTAAATCAGCTTTTGCAGGTCCTGAAATTGCAGGTAAAAAGCTTGGAGTTATCGGACTTGGTGCAATCGGTGTTTTAGTTGCAAACTGTGCTAAAAACCTTGGTATGGAAGTTTACGGATATGACCCATTCCTTTCTGTTGACGCTGCTTGGAATATATCTCACTCCATTGTACACGCAAAATCACTTCAGGAGATTTTTTCAAACTGTGATTATATTACAATTCACGTTCCTCTTAACAACGAGACAAGAGATATTGTAAATGCTGCTTCTATTTCAAATATGAAAGATGGCATTCGTATCCTTAACTTCTCAAGAGGAGAACTTGTTAACACTGAAGATATTCTTGAAGCTCTTTCAACAGGAAAAGTTGCAGCTTACGCTACTGATTTTCCAAATGATGACCTTATCGGAGCAAGTGGAGTTATCGCTGTTCCTCATCTTGGTGCATCAACTCCTGAGTCTGAGGATAACTGTGCAAGAATGGCAGCCTTTGAGCTTATTGATTATCTTGAGAATGGTTCAATTAAGAACTCTGTTAACCTCCCTGATGTTGACCTTGCTCGCAGCACAGCTTGCAGAGTTTGTGTAATCCACAGAAACATTCCAAATATGCTCAATCAAATTACTGCTCCATTTACCAATGCAAACTTCAACATTGACAATATGGTTAATCGTTCAAAGAAAGATTATGCCTATACAATTCTTGATACTGAAGAAAATGTTGATGAGTCTATTATTCAAACTCTCAACAGCATTGATGGAGTTTTAAGAGTAAGAGTTATTAAATAAGAATACTATAATAGTAAAAGAACCAGCCCAAATGGACTGGTTCTTTTTTATTTTTTTACTCATTTAATTTAGCCTTTATAATCTGACAAAGGTGCAAATGTATACCCCTGTTCCCTTGCCCAATCAATAACATCTCCCAGTACCTGAGCGTTTGTTGACGACACTGCGTGAAGAAGAACAACTGCACCCGGATGAAGTCTTGATGTTATTGTTTCAAATGCCTTTTCTGCACTTGGCTGATTTTTTGTATCGTAATCAAGATATGCAACAGACCAAAATACGCTTGTATAGCCTAAAGATTGAACAAGCTCAAGTGAGCATTCTGAATATTCTCCTGTTGGAAATCTAAAAAACGGAGAGGTATATCCAAACTTTGTTCTTAAATAATTATCGCAGGTTTCTATTTCCTGAACCATCTGAGTTCTGCTTATATTTGCAAAAACCGGATGGGTTGTTGAATGGTTACCGACTATATGTCCTTCATTTATCATACGAACAGCCATCTGCTGTCCCAAATTTTCCTTCAAATATGGTAAGGTTACAAAAAACGCTGCCGAAACCTTCTTTTCTTTTAATACATCTAAGATTTTTGATGTATTTCCATTTTCATAACCACAATCAAATGTAAGATATAAAACCTTTTTCTTTGTTTTTGTATCAAGTGCTAATGCCTCAAAATTATCAAAAAGCTTCTGATTATTAACAGACTGAATATTTGGTTCTCCATTTTTACTTACACCAAATCCGTATCCGTGTCCTTGTGTATCCAATCCTTTTTCGTTATTCGGGTCTTTAACCTGCATTTTTACTTCAGGCAATGCTTTGCGACCGGTAAATGTTTCTCCTGTCGCCTGAGTTGAAGGCTCTCCGATAACAGGTTCAGGCTCTTGGGTTGTAAAATCCGACTTTTTGGTTGAAGATTGTTTTGTAGTAGTTGTTGTATTTTTCGTTGTTGTTGTTTCTTTATCTCCGTCATCCTTACAAGAAGTAAAACAGAATAGCATCGAGGCTATTAATATAAATGAAATAAATCTTTTCATAACTTCACTCCCCTTTTTATTCTATTTTATATTTTTTCAAAATACAAGGGACTTTTTTAAAAGTCCCTTGTATAAAACATTATTTTATGATGTTTTGAGCATTGCCAACAATATCATTCATTGTTTTTATTGCTTTATTGGCAGTCTTTTTCATCTTACGCTTTGAGGAACCACTCATAATAGTGCTTCCAACCATTGCTGTCGCACCGCCTATTGCAATACCCAATCCAACACCTTTTGCTGCAGAAGACATTTTTCCAGTCATAATCATTCCTCCTTATCTTGTTAAAATAGTGTTTGCTAAAAGTTTATAATATATTCATTTAAAAACGCTGTTAAAATTTGCAATATTAAGTAAAAATGTGATATAATTATAACAATTAAAATGGGTAAGTTTTTGCATTAGTTTTTAACAGCCAATTTAGGAGGTACTTAGTTGAAACCACAAAAGCGTGTTGCCGCTATTCACGATATATCGGGCTTTGGAAGATGTTCCTTAACAGTAGCATTGCCTATACTTTCTGCAATGGGAATTGAAACTGCTGCTATGCCGACAGCTCTTCTTTCTTCACATACAGGAATAAAAGGATTTACTTATAAAGATTTAACCGATGAAATGCCACTTTTTCTTGATCACTGGAAAAATTTAAAATTAAATTTTGACGCTATTTACAGTGGCTTTTTAGGCTCTGAAAGGCAGATTGAAATAGTCAGCAATGTTATAGATAATTTAAAATCAGACAATACTCTTGTTATGGTAGACCCTGTTATGGCCGACCACGGTGATATGTATCCTACTTTTGATAAGGCTTTTTCAAAAAAAATGACAAAGCTTTGCAAAAAAGCCGATATAATAATACCCAATATGACCGAAGCTGTTTTTATGTTAGATATGGAGTATATTAAAGGTCCTTATACGAAAGAATATATTGAGAACATCTTAAAATCACTCGCTGACCTCGGTCCGTCAAACATAATTCTTACAGGCGTTCAATTTGACAATAAAGAGCTTGGTGCTGCAAGTTATAATTCTAAAACAGGCGTAATCAACTATCATTTTTCACCTTTAATCAACAGAAATTATCACGGCACGGGAGATATTTTTGCAAGCGTTGTACTTGCCTCCATTTTAAACGGATTTCAGCTTGACAAAAGCGTTGAGATTGCTGTTAACTTTATTTATGATTGCTTAGTTCGCTCCGGAAATGAAGATACAAGTTCTTATTTAGGAGTAAATTTTGAAGCCGGGCTTCCTGCTCTTTCTAAAGAGCTTGGATTGATTTGAGGTGATTTTATGCCACAGCTTAATATTGTTCTTGTCGAACCCGAAATCCCTCAAAATACAGGAAATATTGCACGTACCTGTGCTGCAACCGGAGCAAGGCTTCATCTTGTAGAGCCAATGGGATTTAAGGTTGATGACAAAAAACTAAAACGTGCAGGTCTTGATTATTGGCATTTGCTTGACATTACTTATTATGACAATTTAAATCAGTTTTTTGAAAAAAATGCGAATGGAAAGTTCTTCTACTTTACAACCAAAGCACAGCACAGGCATTCAGACATAAATTATCCCGACAATGCATATCTTGTCTTTGGCAAAGAAACAGCAGGCTTGCCGGAAGAGCTTTTAAAGGCCAATCCTGAGACTTGCGTTAGAATTCCAATGATAAGTGAATCTCGCAGTTTAAATCTTTCTAACGCCGTTGCAATAGGAGTTTACGAAACATTGAGGCAATGGGATTTTCCGACTCTTCTTGAATCCGGAAATCTTACAAAATATACATGGTAGCACTTATTATCTTATAAATGGAGGGAAAAGAATGGGTAAAATTTTAATCATTACAGACACAAGCTGCGACATTCCGTTTGAGCTTATAGATGCTCTTCCGGTTGAGGTTATTCCAATGATTTTCACCATTAATGGAAAACCTTTCTCTGAAGGTGTTGATTTTGTTAGCGAGAATTTTTATGAAATTCTTCCAAAACGAGAGTCAATCACATCGTTTCAAATTCCAGCCGCTGTTTATATTGACCGCTTTTCCGAAGCACAAAAATGTGGCTATTCAGACGTTGTTGTTATTACAAGCGATTCCAGAACAAGCCCTATGTATTCATCTGCAATTGAAGGCAAAAGTATGTTTTTAGAGCAAAATGCAAATTCCTCTTTAAATATTCATATTATCGACTCACTAACCTATTCAATGGGCTTGGGAATGATTGTTCTTGAAGCTGCAAAGCTTGTACAACAAGGCAATACCATTGATATTGTTCTTGAAAAAGTCGATGAATTAACAAGAAGTATGCATCTTATTATAAATTCATTTAGCATAAAGAACATTCACACTGACGCACCTTTAGATTGGCTAAAGAAAATCACTTCCGAAATCACTCATCCGTTCCCTACCTTTAGTATAATTGAAAGCGATGCCATTGAGCTTCCTATAATAAAAGGAGACCACACAGCCTTTGACCAATACTATGGATATTGTCGTGAAGCTTTGATAAATAACAATCCTCCTTATGCAGTAGGATACGCTTTAAGAGTTAAAGAGGCTCGAGCTATTGCTATGCTTCTTGAAGAGGAACTTGGATACCCTCCTATCTGTCTTTATAAAATAGGTGCTTTTTCAAGCTATTGCGCAGGAAGAGCCAGCATAACTCTTTCTTTTATAGGAGAAAACAGAAAAGATTCCGAGTAAGTCAGTTAAGCAGTTTTGGGCTTATGATTTTTGCTCTCTACCGCTTTAAATTAATATAATTAAGCATAATTTCATGAAAGGTTTGATTTCTAATGGTATTAAACAAGAAAACAATCGAAGACATTGATGTAAGCTCAAAGAAGGTTCTCGTTCGTTGTGATTTTAATGTTCCTCTTAAAGACGGAGTTATTACAAACGACAAGAGAATTGTTTCTGCTTTGCCAACTATCAAGTATCTTATAAAGAACAATGCTAAAGTTATTCTTTGTTCTCATCTCGGCAGACCAAAGGGTGAAGTTAACCCTGAATTTTCTCTTGCCCCTGTTGCTACACGTCTTTCAGAGCTACTTGGTCAAGATGTAAAAATGGCTACTGACGTTATCGGCGAAAATGCAAAATCACTTGCAAGTTCTTTAAATGATGGCGAAGTTATGCTTCTTGAGAACGTACGTTTCCATAAAGAAGAGACTAAAAATGATGAGAATTTTTCAAAGGCACTTGCATCACTTGCAGAAGTTTATGTAAACGATGCTTTTGGTACCGCTCACAGAGCTCACTCATCAACAACAGGCGTTGCATCTTATCTTCCTGCCGTTTGCGGATATCTTATCCAAAAAGAGCTTGACTTTATGAACAGTGCTATCGAAGAGCCAAAGCGTCCTTTAGTTGCAATCCTCGGAGGTGCTAAGGTTTCAGATAAAATCGGAGTTATCGAATCTCTTTTAAACAAGGTTGATGCTCTTATCATCGGTGGTGGTATGGTATTTACCTTTGTTAAGGCTATGGGTTACAACATCGGAACTTCTCTTTGTGAAGAAGACAAAGTTGAGCTTGCAAAGAAAATGATGGAGGATGCTAAGAAAAAGGGTGTTGACCTACTTCTTCCTGTTGATTTCCACGTTGGCAAGACTTTTGAAGAGAACACAGAAGATTCTTTTGTTGACTTTGATAAAATCCCAACTGACAGTATGGGTCTTGACATCGGTCCTAAGTCTGAAGAGCTTTTTGCAAAGGAAATTGCAAATGCAGGCACAATCGTTTGGAACGGACCTATGGGTGTTTTTGAATGGGACAAGTTTGCTTCAGGCACAAAGGCTGTTGCAAAGGCTGTTGCTGACTCAAATGCTATAAGCATCATCGGTGGCGGTGATTCTGCTGCTGCTGTTTACAAGTTTAATATGGCTGACAAAATGTCTCATATCTCAACCGGTGGCGGTGCATCTCTTGAACTTCTTGAAGGAAAAGAGTTGCCTGGCATAGTTGCACTTAACGACAAATAATTAAATTTATTTATAAAAATTTAGGAGTGTTTAATTAAAATGAACAAAGAACTTCGTAAGGCAGTAATTGCCGGTAACTGGAAAATGAATAAGACTCCGCTTGAAACAGCAGAGCTTATAAACGAACTTAAGCCACTTGTTGCAGACGCAAATTGTGATGTCGTTGTTGGCGTACCTTTTGTTGATTTGCAAACAGCCCTCTATTGCTCTGAGGGTTCTAACATAAAGGTTGGAGCACAAAACTGCCATTGGGAAAAGAACGGTGCTTTTACCGGAGAAGTTTCAACAGGAATGCTCAATGAAATGGGCGTTGAGTATGTAATCATCGGACACAGTGAAAGACGTTCATATTTTGGTGAAACCGACATTACTGTTCAAAAGCGTACTCGTGCAGCACTTGACGCAGGAATGACAGTTATCCTTTGTGTTGGTGAATATCTTGAGCAGCGTGAACAAAACATAACATTTGAAGTTATTGCAACTCAGGTTAAAATTGCTCTTGCAGGCGTTACAGAGGAAGAGCTTGACCGTATAATAATCGCTTATGAACCTGTTTGGGCTATTGGAACAGGCAAAACTGCAACAGCCGAACAGGCAAACGAAGTTTGCAAATTCATTCGTGAACTTATTGCAGAGCTTTACAGCCAGAACGCTGCTGACAAGTTTGTTGTTCAGTACGGCGGTTCTATGAACGCAAAGAACGCAGATGAGCTTCTTGCTCAGCCTGATGTTGACGGCGGACTTATTGGCGGTGCATCACTAAAGAGTGCTGACTTTGCAACAATTGTAAAGGCTGCTTCAAAGTAATCCCACAAGGAGATAGTTAATTTATGATAAAACCTCTTGTACTTTGCATTATGGATGGCTTTGCTATTTCAGGAGATGAATATGGCAATGCTATCAAAGCTGCAAAAACACCTAATCTTGACAAGCTCTTTTCAACTTGTCCAAACACAACTATCGGTGCTTCCGGTCTCAACGTCGGTCTTCCTGACGGTCAGATGGGAAACAGCGAAGTTGGACACACAAACATTGGTGCAGGACGAATTGTATATCAAGAGCTTACAAGAATTTCTAAGTCTATTGACGATGGTGATTTTTACGACAACGATGCTTTTAAAGCAGCTATTGAAAACGTAAAAAAGAATTCATCGGCGCTTCACCTTATGGGACTTTTGTCTGACGGTGGAGTTCACAGCCACAACTCTCATCTCTATGCTCTTCTTGAGATGGCAAAGAAAAGCGGCGTTGAAGATGTCTATGTTCACTGCTTTATGGACGGTCGTGATGTGCCTCCAACCTCAGGTAAAGATTTTGTTGCCGAGCTTCAGGATAAAATGAACGAGATTGGCGTTGGCAAAATTTCAACTGTAATCGGAAGATATTACGCTATGGACAGAGATAACCGTTTTGAGCGTGTTGAAAAGGCATACGATGCTATGGTTATCGGTAAGGGAAACATTGACAGTAACCCTGTTGCCGCTATTGAAAAATCTTATTCTCAAAAGGATGCTGACGGAAAGAACATTACAGATGAATTTATCATTCCAACCGTTTGTTGTGATAACGGAACTATTAAAGAAAACGACAGTGTTGTGTTTTTCAACTTCCGTCCGGACAGAGCCAGAGAAATTACAAGAACTCTTGTTGACCCTGACTTTAATGGCTTTGAGCGTAAATTCTTTGATGTTTTCTTCGTTTGTATGACCCAATACGATGCAACTATGCCTAACGTATCCGTTGCATTCAAGCCACAATCACTTAAAAACACTCTTGGTGAATATCTTGCATCAATCGGAAAGAAGCAGCTGAGAATAGCTGAAACAGAGAAATATGCACACGTAACCTTTTTCTTTAACGGTGGTGTCGAAACGGTTAACGAAGGTGAAGACAGAATACTTGTCTCATCTCCAAAGGTTTCAACCTATGACCTTCAGCCTGAAATGAGTGCTTATGAAGTTACAGACAAGGTTGTTGAAGCAATTAACAGCAACAAATATGATGTTGTTATTCTTAACTTTGCAAACTGTGATATGGTTGGTCATACCGGAGTATTCGCTGCTGCTGAAAAAGCTGTTGAAGCTGTTGACACTTGCGTTGGAAAAGTTGTTGATGCAACTCTTGCACTCGGAGGTGCTTTGTTCTTAACAGCAGATCACGGGAATGCAGATAAAATGTACGAGCCTGACGGTTCACCGTTCACAGCTCACACAACTGCTCCTGTTCCATTTTTGGTTGCCGGAATTGACGGTTGTAATCTAAGAGAAGGCGGAAGACTTTGCGACATTGCTCCTACAATGTTAAAAGTGCTTAACCTTCCTGTTCCAGAAGAGATGACCGGAAAATCTATTATTGATTAATCTCCTGGTAAAATAAAATAAAATTATTGTCATTCTGAAAAGGTGGTTTAAAATCCATTGCCTTATCAGGATGACAATTTTATTTTTTGCGTTCTGTTAATGATAACCAACGAAAAATATAAAAATAGCAAAAAAGTAAAAGCAGTAATCTAAACTTACATTTTGTGTGTTAGATTACTGCTTTTCTACATATTGGTGTAAAGTACGCAAGCTTTACATAGGCTTTTTTGCAACTGTAAGAGCAGTTAAATATATGGTTGTTGCAAGCAATGTAAAATTATATCCGCTTATTAAAAGAGCTGTAAATCCTAATAGATAAAGCAAAAACAGCGTTATTGTAGAGAGTACAACAAGAATACTCCTTGCTGTTTTATCTTCAAATTTGGTACACAACAAATAGTAAATTGCTCTTCCTCCGTCAAGCTCAAATATCGGAAGCAAATTAAACACTGCAAGCGAAAGATTTATTGCAGTCGCTCTGCTTGCCCATTCTATTTTTGTCATTGCAACCGTCGTCAATGCAAGCACTATATTTATTGCAGGACCTGCAAGTGCAGAAAGTGCTTCTTGTTGTAATGAAAGCTTTGTACTTTCTCCTCTTGCAATTCTCATTCCAAGTGCATTGACTTCTACTTTTTTAGGTACCTGCCCAAAGTATATGAAACAACACAAATGGGCAAGCTCGTGAATTGTTGCTGCTAAAACTGCAAAAACAGCGGTGTAACTTTTGTCAAATATAAGCAAAAGCACAATTACCGCTGAGAACATAAAGCTTATATGTACCTGAGTACCAAAAAAATTGAACCTCATACTACTCCATTAAAGCCTTTAGTGGATTGTATTTTACACCGTTTATTCTAATTTCAAAATGAAGATGTGGCCCTGTTGAATATCCTGTGCTTCCAACCTTTGCAATGGTTTGACCTGCTGTTATATTTTCTCCCTGCATAGCCACTATTTCCGAACAATGGCAATAAAAAGTTACAAGACCTCCCCCGTGTTCCAAAACAATATAGTTACCTGCCATTGAGTTTTTTCCGGTTTCTTTAACTATACCGCTATATGCAGCCACTATGTTTGTTCCGGTATCGGCAGCTATGTCTATTCCGGAATGAAATCCGTATTTTCCGGAAACAGGGTCTTTTCTATACCCAAATCCGGAGCTTATTCTTCCTCTTGGAAGAGGGTCTGTTATTGCAGCTGTTATTGTATACGGTGCAAAGCTTGAGTTTGTTGGAGCCTTTCCTGTTTCTGAAATTTGGCTTATTTCGCTGTTTCCCATTCCCATACCCTTTTGCTGAACAATTGTTACATCTTCACTTTTCTTTTCTTTTGTTGTAGATATATCATCTATATTTTTCCACTGGTCAGACGGCGCCATTACAAAGTCAACCGCATTTTTAAAAGTGCTTTTTAGTCCTCCAACTCCCATATCATAAGACATTATTCTATCAATCTCATCTTTAAATCCAGAATAACTATTTCCGCCAATTTTAGAGAACACAAATAATCCTGCAAACAGTAAAATACATATTACTGTTTGTACGGTTATCATATATGTCATATAATCCTTGGGCTGTT
>CAYMZO010000031.1:0-11321 GCA_964394885.1 uncultured Eubacteriales bacterium
TTTTTAGATATTTTTCATTCATATTTAAACAAAAATCTACAAAAAACTGTAAATTGTGTAATAAAAATAGGCAGTTTATTGACGCCTTTTGTCTGTTTTTCTTGACATGGTAATTTGCGAAAGGTATAATGTATTTGTATATATCTGTATACATTAAATATAAATTTTACAGTGGAATATTTATGTAAAAAACAAAGACATTGAATTGTAAATGCGTCAGGACGATGCCTGCATCTATGTCAACAATCTGACGGAGGTGTAAATATGGATCTATTTAACAGCACATTGGTGTCATCAATGAATAAGAGCCTTGATGGTCTTTGGAGAAGACAGGAAGTAATCTCTGAAAACATCGCTAATTTTGAGACACCGGGATACAAAAGAAAATATGTTTCATTCGAGGATAGTCTGAAGTCAGCACTTGAATCAAACGCAACATCTAAAAGTCAAAAGATTAATGAAATCAATAAAGCGAGTATCACTGAGGGACAAGACAACGATGAGTCAATGCGTTTGGACGGTAACTCAATCGACATCGAGCAGGAAAACATCGATATGGTTAGAACGAGTTATCAGTATATGTATTCGCAAAGGGTACTGAGCGACCAGTTTTCAAGGCTGAGAACTGCAATTAGCGAAGGACAGCGTACATAATCTTGCTAAGTCATAGCATTTTATGATTGGGGGTATTTATAGTGGCGTTTTTAAACTCACTTAATATAGCCGGCTCTGGGCTTACAGCAACCAGACTGCGTATGGATGTTATTTCTGAAAACATAGCAAACAGCAGTACAACCAGAACAGAAGACGGCGGTCCGTACCGTAGAAAAGCAGTTGTTTACAAAGCGGTAGAGGGCAATTCGTTTAATAGCATTCTTAATAATAAGTTGAACAATGGACAAGCAGGTGCCGGAGTTCAAGTTACAGAGATAGTAGAGGACCCAAGTGATTTCAAAATGGTGTACAATCCAACTCATCCGGATGCGGATGAAAACGGATATGTTGCAATGCCAAACGTTGACACAACACAGGAAATGCTTGATATGATGTCTGCAACACGAGTATACGATATGAATATCAATGCTCTTAATTCAGTTAAAAGTATGGCATCAAAGGCACTTGAAATCGGAAGATAATGAAAGGGTTTGATAGTTTTGAGTATAACACCAATCCCAAAGATTGATTCACTTGAACAAATCGCAGGAGCACAAAAAAGTGTTTTAGGCAGCCAGAAAACAGAAAATGACGGACTATCCTTTAAATCAATTTTTACAGATGCTATAAATGATGTTAAAGAAACAAACGAAGTCCTTCAAAATGAAGCGTATAAACTTGCAACAGGTCAGACGGATAATTTGCATGACATTACAATAGCTTCAACAAAAGCCAGCTTGTCAGTTGAACTCTTTGTCCAGCTGAGAAACAAAGCGCTTGACTCATATAAAGAATTAATGAATATGGGAATTTGACTATTTATGAAAATAAACCGTATTTAAGCGGGGTTAACAGATGAACGAACAACTTAAAAAATTCATAGAGTCAATTAAATCGTTTTGGAAGAAACAATCAAAAAAAGGAAGAACTATTCTTCTGTCCTCAATTGCGGGAGTTTTGGTTGTTTCGTTTGTTATTGTTGCATTGATGAACAGAACAAAATATGTTGTTTTGTATCCAAGCCTTGACAGTGATGAGGCAACTGAAGTTTCTCAGGAATTGAACGATAGAGGAGTAAGCTTCAAGGAAGATAATGGAACGATAATGGTTCCGGAAGACCAAGAGGAATCCCTTAGAATGGACCTTTCCAACGCAGGTCATCCAAGAACATCTCCAAACTATGACTATTTTACTGACAATGTTGATATGATGACAACGGCTGAGGAGAGAAAGATAATCGAAAGATATGCACTCGACAAAAAGCTGTCAGCCGTCATCCAACAAATTGACGGAATAAAAGAGGCAACTGTAACAATTACATTGCCCGACACAGACGGATATGTGCTTTCTAACAGTGTTAAGAAAGGTGCGACCGCAGGTGTAACCGTAACAATGACTTCAAGCAGCAAAGAACTTTCTTCAAAGCAGGTCAGCGGAATTAAAAGGCTGGTTGCAAGCAGTGTTCCAAGTCTTGAAGAAGACGATGTTGTTATTGTTGACACCGGTTCGGGAAACGAACTTTCATCAAATGGCACTTTAGGCTCAAACAGTATTGATATGGCACAATTCAAGTTTATTGTGGAAAGTCAGTTTGAATCGGAAATATCAAACAACATTCTAAAAGTATTAGAACCTCTTTTTGGTGCAGACAATGTAAAAATTGCGGTAAAGAGTGTAATTGACGTTGATAAAAAAATTCAAGAAATTGTTACATATACACCATCGGAGGACAATAAAGGTGTTGTTGGCTCTGAGCAAACCTCAAATGAGCAGCAGGTTGAGGGTGCAACAGGAGGAATTGCAGGAACGGATTCCAATACAGATGAAACAACTACCTATCCCGGCGTAACATCAGACGGAAACACAATATATGTTAAGGACGAGGCTTCTTACGAATATCTTGTAAATTCAGTTAAAGAGCAGGTCCAGAAGGACAGCGGTGAGCTTCAAGACCTTACCATTTCAGTTGTACTCAATCAAGAGGCAATAACAGAAGTAAAAAGAGAAGAACTTTCAAAGCTTATTGCAAACGCCGCTGCAGTTTCTTCTGAAAAGGTTGTAATATATACAGATGTGTTTACAACAGGAAATTCTCAAACAGTCAAACCGGTAGATTCAGATAATATTTTTGAGAAAAACCCTTGGATTTTATATGCAATTATAGGAGCCGCTGCACTACTTCTGATAATCATTGTTGTTATAGTTTTAGTCAAAAAGAAGAAGCGTAAAGGTAAAAAGGATGTTACTTGGCAGGGCGATCCTAATGTAGACAGTATGGCAGATACTGGAACCATATCGCTTGACCCTGAAAAGTTGCGTGAAGTTCAAGAAATAAAAGAGGCAAAAGGACAGGCAATGAAAAAAGAAATACAGGATTTCTCCGAACGCAATCCCGAGATAACGGCTCAGCTTATTAGAACGTTGTTGAAGGGAGATGAAAAATAATGGCAGACACCCTTGCAACACTTAGTCCTCAGCAACAGGCAGCAGCTGTCATTATATCTCTCGGAGCAGAATCAGCTTCTAATGTATATAAATACTTAAATGATGATGAGATAGAGCAATTAACGGTTGAGATTACAAGCTTAAAAAAGATAACCCCCGAAGAAACAGAGAGTGTTTTAAACAGTTTTTATCAGATGTGTCTTACACAAAAGGTAATTGCTGAAGGCGGAATGGAGTATGCAAAGAATGTTCTTGAAAAGGCATTCGGTGCTCAGCAGGCAACAGTGTTGCTTGAAAGAGCGACAAATTCCATAAGAATGAAAGCTTTTGAATTCATTCGCAAGGTAGATTATAAAAACCTTATGGCTGTTATTCAAAATGAACATCCGCAAACCATTGCACTTGTACTTTCTTATGCAACAACCGACCAGGCATCTACCATTATCTCAGAACTTCCAAGAGATAAACAGATTGACGTTGTTGAGCGTATTGCAAAAATGGAAAGTGCATCACCTGAAGTTATTAGGCTGGTTGAGAAAAACCTTGAAACAAAATTCTCGTCAATAGTTTCTGTGGACTTTACAGAAATCGGTGGCGTAAACTACATAGCCGATGTTATGAACCATATGGACCGTTCAAACGAAAAGTATATTTTCGACGAACTCGCCAAGAAAGACGAAGCTCTTTCAGACGAAATCAGAAAGAGAATGTTCGTATTCGAAGATATTACTATTCTCGACGATATGTCTATCCAGAGATTTCTTCGTGATGTTGATGGTAAGGACCTTGTTCTTGCAATCAAAGGCTCGAATCAGGAAGTTTCCAACCTCATCTTCAAGAATATGTCTCAGCGTCAGGCAGAGACAATCAAGGGCGATTTGGAATATACGCATAATGTTCGTCTCAGAGATGTTGAAGAGGCACAGCAGCGTATCGTTGCAATTATCCGTCGTCTTGAAGAAGAAGGCGAGTTAGTAATAATGAAGGGCGGAAAGGATGAGGTAATTGCCTAACGTAATTAAACCTTCACAGTACAGTAATGTACAACCTCGTCAAAGTTCCGCAGAAGATGTTAATGGCACTGTAACTGTGTCCGCAAAATCCGGAAGGGTAAATGCAAGCGACTCTGTTGTCGTAAGCTCGGCTTTTGAAAAGGCCAAGAAAATTGTAGACGCTGCAAACAGTTACAGTGAGCAACATATAAAAGAAACAACCGAGCGTATGAATAAGGAATGTGAGCAGGTTAAGCAACAAAGCCACGACGAAGCATACGCAAAAGGTATGGCACAAGGTAAAGCAGAGGGTTTGGATTTAGGTTATAGGGACGGTTTCCAAAAAGGCTACAATGAAGGTCTTGAAAAGGCAATGCAAGAAAGCCAGCTGTTGTTTGACCGTGTATCTCTTACCATTGAAGCTTTGGAAAATTCAAAGGCAACTCTTTTGGAAAGAGAAGAACAGAACTTGTCTGACCTTGGAGTTGAAATAGCTGAGCTTATCCTAAAGACCAGCGTAAAGCTTGATAAAACGGCAATTCAATCTATTGTCGAGCAGGTTGTTGAAGAAAACCACAACAAAGAGTGGATAAAAGTAAATATTTCACACGATGTTTATGAAGCTTTGAAAAAGGCGGAATTTCCTGAAAAAATCAAAGAAATTTCAAACGGAGTTAAACTTTATGAGAGTAAAGAGCTTGGCGATTCAGATTGCGTAATTGAAATTTCAGATGCAGTAATAGATGCAAGCATAAACACGCAGCTTAGCAAAATAAAAGCAGTCCTAAAAAAATAACCTGACCAACAACTTGATTTTTGCAACGTATTAAATGTAGGAGTGAGGATACTTGAAAATTGAAGAAGCAAGACAGATTATCACTCAGTTTTCTCCTCTGAGCAGCCTTGGTAAAGTTAAAAATATTGCAGGAATAATGATTGAGGTTACAGGTATCAGTGCTAAGGTTGGAGATATTTGTACCATTTACAGTGCTGATGAGAGTGAAAATACAATAATGTCCGAAGTCGTTGGCTTTAAAGAAGAAAATGTTTTGCTTATGGCTTACGGAGATATAAAGGGAGTAAGTCCCGGAAGCTTTGTTCAGTCTACGGGCTGTCAGCTTCGTGTCCCTGTCGGAGATTTTCTTGTCGGAAGAACAGTCGATGCAACCGGCAAGCCGATGGATGATAAGGGTGATTTTGCACCAACACAATTTTATAATGTTGATGGTACTTGCGTTAATCCGATGGATAGAGCAAGAATAACCGAACCGATGACCTATGGAATAAAGGCGATTGATGGAATGCTTACAATCGGCAAGGGTCAAAGAATGGGTATTTTTGCAGGAAGCGGAGTTGGAAAGAGTACCCTGTTGGGTATGATAGCAAGAAATGTAAAGTCCGATGTAAACGTAATTGCTCTTGTCGGAGAAAGAGGCAGAGAGGTTACTGAGTTTATAGAAAAAGACCTTGGAGAAGAGGGCTTGAAGCGTTCCGTACTTGTTGTTGCAACCTCAGACCAGCCGGCAATGTTCAGAGTTAAGTGTGCGGCAGTTGCAACCGCTATTGCAGAGTATTTCAAAGATTGCGGAATGGACGTTTTGCTTATGATGGATTCGCTTACACGATTTGCAATGGCACAGCGTGAAGTAGGTCTTGCAATAGGAGAACCGCCAATTGCAAGAGGATATACTCCGTCGATTTACTCCGAGCTTCCCAAACTTCTTGAAAGAAGCGGTAATTTTAAAGAGGGTTCAATAACAGGAATATATACTGTTCTTGTTGAGGGTGATGACACTAACGAGCCGATTTCCGATACCGTTCGTGGAATAATAGACGGACATATCGTTCTTTCAAGAGAGCTTGCAAACAAGAGCCATTTTCCGGCGATTGATGTTGGAGCAAGCATTTCAAGGCTTATGAGCGACATTGCTTCTCCGGAGCAAAAGCAGAATGCAACCAAAATAAGGAATATTATTTCGGTTTACAAGCAAAATGCAGACTTGATTTCTATTGGTGCATATAAGCCGGGAATGAACCTTAAGCTGGACGAAGCAATCAATAAAATAGATGCTGTCAACAGCTTCTTAACTCAGGCAGTTGGCTCAAAGTTTAACTTTGAAGATACACTTAACATAATGAATGGAATATGAAAGAGTGAAAGCTTATGAAAAAATTTACGTTTTCACTTGAAAAGGTGCTTAACGTAAAGCAGCAGATGCTTGATGTTAAAAAAAACGAAATTCTTCAGCTTCAGCATAAGGTGAAAGAGATTGAAGAGGAAGAGGAAAATATAAAACTTGAGTTCCAAGAGTACGATAAACAGATGAGAACTGAGCTTGAAAACGGTACAAGTCCTCAAAAGATTATGACTTATAAAAATTACTTTAATTCGCTTATGCGAAGGGAAAAGGAACTCGCAAAACAAAAACAACAAGTAAAATTAATTATAGAAGAAAAGCAGAGCGAACTCGTCGCATTAAAAAGTGAAATTTCAGGCTTGGAAAAGCTGGAGGAAAATCAAAGAGGCGAGTATGAAAAGTTGCTTAAAAAATCACAGGAGCGTGATATTGAAGAGTACGTAAACCAAAAATCTGCCGCACAGTAATGTGTGTTAGATATAAAAATTGAATAGGGAGGTGAAATGAATGGTAGTTCAGACAGCAAATGTGGTAAGCAGTTCTGTTGATGTTAAGCAAAATGTGTCCCCAAAATCTGCTGACAACAATAAAGAGTTTTCAGATTTGATGTCAAAGGCAATCGAGCAAAACGATTCTGCTAAAGGTTCATCCGAAGAGAACACAAGCAAGATTGAAGCTGAAAAGAAAAATGATTTAATTCAGAATGATGTAAAGTCGGAAACGGCTGATGAATCAGTAGCTAAAGAACCTAAGCCCGAAGAGTTAGGTGTGCTTGCAAATCTTGTAGCATTAGTTGCGGATTGTAATCCTGTCAGTAAGGTTGATGAAGTTGTTGCAAATCAAGTTGAACAACAAGTAATAACCGAAGTTGCCGTAAACGTAAAACCAACGGAAATTATTTCCCAGGAAACTCAAACACTCGTGTCTGCAAACAAAGGAACAAATGTAGAGGCACAAACCGATTTACAACAGCAGTTTGTCGTTGCAGATGAAAAGCAGCAGGAGCAGATAGTCAGCCCGAAATCTATGCCTACCGAAAGCTTGGAAAAGTCAGATGATTTTTCAGCACCCGTAACTGAACTTGCAACAGAAAAAACTTCAGAGCCAAAAGAGCAACAGCAAGTACCGCAGTTTGCCGAAAAAAGTTTTGAAGAAAATCTTAAAAGCAGTACTCAAACAGTTGCATCCGGTGTAGAGAATGCACAGCAGGATAATTTGCCTGATGTTGAACAGCCGATTAAAGCCGAAACTCTTACAGCGGTTGAAAATGAATCTGCAAGTTCTAAAAAGTCAGATGAGTTGAAAGTTTCAGCTGAAAACGTAACAGAGGCAGAATTAAAATCGGCAAAGGTCGATTTTGCACAGTCGGTAAACAATGTTGAAAAGGCTGAAGCACCTGTAAAAAGCTCAATCGTAAATCAAGTTGTCAATGAGATTAAAACAAAGTTCAATACAGACACATCTGAATTTAGCTTTAACCTTAATCCCAAAGAGCTTGGAAAGATTGAAGTTAAAATGGGTGTTGAAAATGGAATGTTGGTTGTTGAAATTGCAGCATCAAGTGAAAAAACACAGGGCATTCTTGCAGCAAACTCGGCTGAAATCAAATCTATGCTCGAGGCCAATGTCAATAAGCAGCAGTTTGTTGATGCCACAGCAAATTCTCAAGCCCAGGATTATTTAAAGGACAACAATCAAAATCAACGTAATAATCAAGGCAGGGAACAGGAAAGTCAAAGCCAACAAAATCCAAATGAAACCAAAGAGACCTCAACAGCAGACTTTTTGTCTGTAATGCAGATGGTTAATATGGCAAAAGCGATGGAAAGATGGTGAAAAAATGGAAGTTAATTCTTATAGTGTAAATTCTTCAGAAAGAACTACAACAGGATATAAATACAATAAAACCGAGGACAAAACAAGCCTTGGAATAAATGATTTTATGAACTTGCTTGTAGCTCAGCTTTCAAACCAAGATGTAATGAATCCAAGTGATAACACAGAATTTATTACACAGATGGCACAGTTTACATCTCTTCAAGCAATGCAGACAATGGCAGATTTAGGTCAAGCTCAGTATGCTGCATCACTTGCCGGGAAAAAAGTTATTGTTGCGGCTTATGACAATAACGGAAAATACACTCAGGATACAGGCATTATCGAGAGAGTAAAGTTTGTTGATGGACAAAGTGTACTTACAGTAAACGGTGTAGACTATAAGCTTTCGTCTGTAATGGAAGTTCTTTCAGATAGCGCAAGCACAGAAAAACCTGATACAGATGCAGGAACAGGTTCAGGTTCAGACACAGATACAGGCTCAGGCTCCGAAAAGAACGTGTGAGCTTATACAATCCAAAAGTCTTGAAGGAAGGAGGATAAGTGATAAGCACGTAAAAGTGCAAATCATTGACGTATATAAATGTATATTGATAAAACAGCTTTTGTGGGAAGTACACCTCTTGTGTCTAACAATAATAATACAAACACAAAGAGCAACAAAACTGAAACGGGAGAGGATTTTCAATCGGTTTTGCAGAGAGAACTGGAAAAAAATTCTCAGGGAATAAACTTCTCAAAGCACGCAATAAAGCGTATAAATGAGCGCCAAATTGAAATTGAGCCTCAAATGCTTGAGCAGATGTCAAATGCTGTGGAACATGCAGAAGAGAAGGGAATCAAAGATGCATTGATACTTGGCTCGCAGGCAGCATTTATAGTAAATGTTCCCAGCAAGACAGTTATCACAACAATGAACAATCAAGAAATGAGAGAAAATATAATAACAAACATAGACGGAACCGTACTTTTATAATAGCCGGACCTTTTTAGGAAGCTATTGAGTTTTGACTGACTGATAAACTCACTCTTAATCGGTTCCTCGGAAAAGAGGTTTTTAATTATGATGAGATCTTTATATTCAGGCGTTTCAGGCTTGAAAACACACCAGACAAAAATGGACGTTATCGGTAACAACATATCAAACGTTAACACTTATGGTTACAAATCACAGAGAACAACCTTTAAAGATTGCTATTATCAGACCATTTCAGGCTCTGCAAATGCAACCGGAGCACTTGGCGGAAGCAACCCTGCACAGGTTGGTTATGGTTCAACTGTTAACACTATTGATGTTTTGCATACAAGTGGTGGATATGTTCCAACAGGAATGGCAATGGACTTGTTCATAGACGGTGAAGGCTACTTTATTGCAAAAGACGGCAATGGTGCAGAAAGCTATACCAGAGTTGGTGTTTTAAGCTTTGACGGAGATGGAAATCTTGTTGACGGTAACGGAAAATACATCTGCGGTTATCCTGTTGCAAGATACACAGAATCAACAGCAGGACATACAGCAGGAGATATTATTCTTGAGGAAAAACCTGCAAAGGCAGCAAGCTTAGTTGTAAATGGTGTTCAAATTAAATTCGGAGATGTCAATGGAGATTTCTTTAATGGATTTAAAATAAAGACAGTAACCGATGCCACTGCAACAGGAGTTACAGCTTCTGCGGACGTTGCAAATAAAATCATTACCGTAACAACGAATGACCCTTCAAATATTTCTTTAACAGATCTTCAAACTGCAATTCAAGGAATGACTGCGGCATCAGGAACAGGAGTTATTCCAACAGAAATTCAGGCAGGTCTTGACCAAATTACTGTAACAGCAACAGACGGAGCGATTACAACTATCGCAACAGGAGTTACATCATCAAAGGCAACCGGAGGAGAGAATAAATACACCTCAACAGTTCTTGATAAGTCAAACGGAATTCAAACAATCAAAAAGCCGGGAACACTTATTGATACAGACGGAGACGGCAACTATGATTCAGAAGCTAATGATGTAATGAGCCTTAGCAGTATATCAATAGGACCAACAGGAGTTATTACAGGACAAGACTCCAATGGTAAAATTATTGAAATCGGTCAAATTGCTCTTGCAAATGTTCCAAACCCTGCTGCGCTTACTCTTGACGGAAATTCATACCTCAAGGCTATCAGCAATACAGGAGACATTACATATACAGTTCCGGGAGACGGAACAGTTGGACAGATTGTTTCAGGCGGATTGGAAAACTCAAATGTTGACCTTGCCAATGAGCTTACAGATATGATTATTACCCAGAGAGGTTTCCAGGCAAACTCAAGAATAATCACAGTTGGAGACGAAATGCTTCAAGAAATTGTAAACCTTAAGAGATAAGTTAATATAATCTAAAGCCCTGCATAGCATATCGCTGTGCAGGGCAACCGAAACAAATGAGATATAGGTTGATATGTAAAGAAAGGCGATTTAAGGTGAGCTGATTGATTGAATTAAATGATTTAAACGGAAGAAAGTTCGTTCTTAACAGTCAATTAATAGAAACAGTTGAAGAAATACCTGAAACAAAAATTACACTTACAAACGGAAAATACATCTTAGTTAGCACAGGGCTACAAGAGATAATAGATAAAGTTGTTGATTTTAACAGTCGAATATATGGGGCAAACCGAGAGATTAAAGTTGTACAGAGCGAAGTCAAGGATGATTTCGATGATTATATAGATGGGATTTCTTATCCCAATAATCCTGAATGAACAGGGATGAAACGAGGTAATCTTTATGGATTTTAGCGGCTTAATTGGACTTGCGATGGGTATTGGTCTGATTATTTATGGAATACTTGGTAGCGGAGAAATATCAAGCTTTATTGATCCGGGCAGTATTGCCATAACGGTAGGTGGTACCTTAGCGGCAACCATTATGTCGTTCCCATTTGGAACATTTAAATACATACCCAGTCATTTTAAAATAATGTTCTCAAAACCGAAGCATAAGCCGGAGGAATACATAGAAAAAGTAGTTGATTATGCTCAAGAGGCAAGACGTAAAGGATTGCTTACCCTTGAAGACAAGGCAAATCAAGAAGATGATGAGTTCTTTAAGAGCTGTATTATGCTGATTGTCGATGCTATTGAGCCGTCAAAAGTTAAGGAAATGCTTGACAATGAGCTTGATTGTCTTGAACAAAGGCACGCAAAAGGTTGGCAACTCTATGAAAAAGCTGCCACGTTTGCACCTGCTTATGGTATGATAGGAACTCTT
>CAYMZO010000032.1:0-11268 GCA_964394885.1 uncultured Eubacteriales bacterium
AATAAACCCCCAGAAAATTACTGAGAGTTTTTGCAAATCAACTTTAAATTAGATATGGCTTATTATGCTGTTAACGATGAATACGCTAAGACAGGTGAAAACAGCAACAGTAATAAGGCTTTTTTCAAAGTAAGAAAGAATAACGGCAACGATAAATCCAACCAATGCAGACCAAATAGTGCCGGTAGCTGAAAAAATATCTGGGATTACCATTGCAGCAAGTACAGCGTAGGGAATATAGAATAAAAATGATTTTATAAATTTATTTTCAATTTTTTTATTTATTAAAACCAATGGAATCATTCTGATAAGATATGTTACCAGTGCCATTGTAAGGCAGTATAAAATTAAATCAGTTGTGTTCATTTTGTTCCTCCTCAACAGGAAACAGTATTGCTCCGATAGCAGAGGCAACAACTGCACTGATAATAATTACAAAACCGCTTGAAATATTTTTTAAAAAAGGTACAAGCTTAAATATGCAACTTAAAGCAACAGAAATAAGAACAACAACAGCTACTGACTTTTGTTTTTTTGCAACAGGAACAACAATGGCAATAAACATAGCATAAAGTGCAATGCCCAAAGCGACTCTAAGAGAAACAGGTAAAAGTCCGCCCGAGATTGCTCCGAGCAAGGTGCCAATACTCCAGCCGAAAAACGGCATTATTCCAAGCCCGTACATATACTTGTTGCTAACGTCATTTTCCTTGCTTGATGCAACAGCAAAAATTTCATCTGTAATAAAAAACGAAATAAATATTTTGTGGATAAGTGTTACTGATTTGTCAAGCTTTTGAGAAAGAGAAACCGACATTAGGGAATATCGTATGTTAATAACGAGTTGGGTAAAAATCATTTCAATAATAGATGCACCGGCGGCAATTAATTCAATTCCCGCAAACTGACCTGCCGATGTTAAATTTGTCATAGAAATAAGGACTGTAAAAAATTCGGGAATTCCCATACTTACAGCCAATAAACCAAAGGAAAAGGAAACGGATAGATAACCCAAAGCGATTGGTATACCATCCTTTAGACCTTCAGAAAAAGAATATGTATTTTTTGTGCTGAGTTGTGCTACTTCGTTAGTCATATCAATAAAACATCTTTCAACTTCATTTTTAAACATATTATATATTAAATCATAATCCTATTATCTTCAACCATAAATTACGTTTAACAGAAATATATCTATATTAATATAAACCAAAAAATCAAGCAAGCCCACTATTGCAGGCTTGCCTGAAAAACTATTTTAAAACTTTGTTATTTCATGCCTTTTTCATAAGATTGAATCATTTTCTTAACCATCTGGCCTCCAACAGAACCAGCCTGCTTAGAAGTAAGATCTCCGTTATAACCCTGCTTGAGGTTTACTCCAACCTCAGTAGCAGCTTCCATCTTGAAACGATCGAGGGCTTCACGAGCCTCTGGAACAACATTCTTTGCCATAGTTAAAATACACTCCTTATTAAAAAATGTTCGTTGCGTTTGCAATAATATTGTTTGTAGAGAATGTACTTTTATAGCTGAAAATAATTGCTAAAAAATTTACTATTATAAGAAATTTATAATTCAATAAAATGGATTTTAATTTTTAAAAATGGTCTTTCCATCCTTAATATTTTCAACAACCTGTATGCTTTTAATTTCATCAACCTTTGTTTCAAGTGGATTTTTATCAAGAATAACAAAATAGGATTTTTTGCCTTTTTTAATACTTCCTTTTTCATTTTCCTCAAAATATTGAAAAGCAGCATTTATTGTAACTGCTTTTAATGCTTCAAGCACAGATATTCTCTGGTCTTTTCCAAGCTCAATTCCGCTTTTTGTTTTGCGTGTTACGGCACACCAAACTGTCTCAATCATATTTGGTTCAATAACAGGTGAATCTTGATGAAACGTAAATATAATATTTTTATCAACAGCAGATTTTGCAGGGCTAATTTTCGATGCACGTTCAAGCCCGAAGTTTTTTATATGAATATCGCCCCAGTAAAATGTATGAGCAATAAAAAATGACGGTATAGCAGAAAAAACTTTTGTTTTGTCAAGCTGATTTTCCTGAATGAATTGAGAGTGAATTATAACAGGTCTTATTTTTGAAAGATTAAATTTTAAATCAGAAGCTTTTTGAAGTGCATTTAAATATTGCTCTATTGCTGCATCTCCGTTACAGTGGGCAAGAATTTGAACATCTTTTTCAAGTGCGGTTTTTATATTTTCAAAAACAGTATTATCATCAAGTGTGCCGTATCCATAATAGCTTTTATCATCTTTATATGGAGTGAGCATCCAGGCTGTTCGAGCTTGTGGAGAACCATCTAAAAACATTTTATATCAGCCTATTTTAAAATGATTTTTATATTTTTTTACATAGCTTTGAAACTCGGACATAAGATTGTTTTTTTCATTTATATTTACATATCCGACCACATCAAGCTTGAAAATATTTTCTATAAGTAGTTGCTCATATAATTGTTTCATAGAAGGCACCATCATACCTTCTTGAACTGTACATATTCCGAATGAGGCGTATTTGTCCTGAGCTTTTTTTACAGCTTCAATCAGCGTCTGCAAATCAGGCATAGGTATTTTTTGAATATTGTTCATATAAGCTGACTCTTCCATAAAACCCGTAGGAAAACCATTTCTCATTTCTATTCTTCCTCCGACAGGAGAAACTGAAGAATAATCAATGCCAAGCTTTTTCATAGCAAGTGAATTAAAACTTCCGCTATGACCGGACTTGTGTTGTATTACTATTGGATTGTCTTTGGAAATTCTATCAAGCTCAGTAGCTTTTGGAAACATATTGTTTTGCATATTGTTGTGGTCAAAGTCTTTTGCAACTATCCATTCTCCGCTTTTTAAATTGTTTTGATTTGAAAAGTCGGATATTTTTTTGCTTATTTCATCAAAACTTGTACATCTTTCAAGGGATACCTGTAATGACGAATTGGCAACAGCCAAAAAGTGGCTGTGAGAATCAATAAAGGAAGGCAATACTGTTTTTCCATTAAGATTAATTTTTTCGGCATCTTTAGAAAGAGACAATAATTCTTCATCAGAACCAACGGCAATAATTTTATCCTCATCAAATAAAACAGCTTGTTCCGTTTTGTTGCTTTCCATTGTGATTAATGTTGCGTTATATAATAATTTTTTCATATATTTTCCTCCCTTAATTTGTTATTTTGTTAGTATGTTCAAAACAATGTGATAGGTTGTAAAACAGTTTGTTTTATAGTAAAATAAAGAGAGTATATATAGAAAAGAAGTGAGAAAGTGAACTTTAACAAGCTCCTGTCGGCTCAGGGTGAAAAGATGAAATCTCAAAAAAATGAGGTTACTACCGTTTCAAGCGATGGAACTAAAGCGATTAGAAAATGTTATAAAAACCCTCAGTCTATGGCAACTGAAATTGCAACAATAAATCTTTTACAAAGACACGGAGTTCGTGTCGCCAGTGTTTTGCTTACAAAAGATAATGTAGCAATTCTTGAACGAATAGACGGGATAACATATTTAGATATACTTGAACGAATAGAACAAAATTTGCTTGAGGATAGGAGCATCGACAGAACGGCAAAAGAACTCTGCCTTTGGCTTGAAGATTATTATACTGCAACAGGAAATGCCAGTAGGGGAGATGTCAATTTTAGAAATTTTATTTTCACTTCTTTTGGTAAATGCGTTGGAATAGATTTTGAAGAACCACTTGATTTTAAACCTCGTGAATATGATATGGGCAGGATACTTGCCTATGCAGCAACTTATGAACCTATGTTCTCACTTGGAAAGCTTAAACTTTGCAAAGCATTTTTAGGATATTTTTTAAAAATGGATGGAGATATAGATGATATACATAAACAATATGATATTGAGATAGATTCTATGGCAAAAAGAAGAGCGGGATTTTTGGAAGATGTTGAAAAGGCAAAAGACTTTTGGAGTTTAGTGGTTAAATAATAAGACAAAATGTTTATTTTGTAAATAAAGGTGATTATTATAACTATGACTATTATATGGATTTTATCTGCGATGCTTGCGATTTTGGCAGTGGTATTTTTTATGGGAAAGGGAACTTTTTTAATAGCCGGATATAACACTGCAAGTCAAGAAGAAAAAGCTAAATATGATGAAAAGAGACTTGGCAAAGTTATGGGCACAGGTATGATTGCCATTGCATTCATCCTTGTTATTTGTGGAATACTGAATTTTCAATTGCCTGTCTGGATTATGCCGGTTGCCATAATTGCGGTTACAGTAATTATGGTGATTTTGAGCAATACTATATGTAAAAATAAAGAGAAAGCAATAAATCAAGAGGTGAATACCCAACCTAAAAAGAGTAATAAGACAACTGTTTTGATAACTGTTGTTTCAATTTTAATGTTAGTAATAATTATGTGTGTAAGTTTATTTACCGGCTCAATAAATATTAGTGTTGACAAAAATGATATTAATATTAGCTCTTCAGTGTGGCCCGAAAAGAAAATTGCATACGATGAAATTAAATCAATAGAATATACGGATAATTTTAATGTCGGAACGAGAACAAATGGATACGGAAGCTTTAAATTGCAGATGGGTAATTTTAAAAATAAAAAATTAG
Organism: uncultured Eubacteriales bacterium; assembly: GCA_964394885.1. Classification (GTDB taxonomy): domain Bacteria; phylum Bacillota; class Clostridia; order Oscillospirales; family Acutalibacteraceae; genus RZYX01. The sequence goes on from CAYMZO010000032.1 coordinate 4,622, forward strand.
GCAATTATTATTTGTATTCTTATACCGATTGTAAGGAGTATATAATAATTGAAACCAAAAACGGTAATATAGTACTGAATGAAATCAATAACGAGAAAACAAAGCAACTGTATAAAAGTATTATTGAAAGAGTTTAACAAATAATAAAAAGCAGGCATCTGAAAGTTCAGATGCCTGCTTTTATATTTCTATTATTCCATCTTTAAACTTTTCAAATAATATAAGAATAGAGCTTATTGTCATAATATCATCCTCGTCTAAGCCATCAATGTGCAATATTTTAAACTCGGATGGTTCTAATTTTTCTCCACTTTGAAGCGTTAGTTCACGTTGCACGCTAATAACAGCCTCGGTATCATTGATGCTTGAAATTGTGATGCTGTCCTTTGAAGACATACCATAAACTATTGCAGGCAATGAAAGATTTAGAAGTTGAGATAGAGCTGAGGTGTTCTGAGAGTTTACAATACACGAAATGTGCTCGGAAGAGATAATGTTTGGATAATGATTGCTTTCACAACTGTTGAAAATAATAATGCAATCATTAACATTAAGGCTCTTTAAAAAATCTGTTTCATAAACTACAAAATTAGGATTACCAACAGAAATTTCCTTTACCCTGCCATCACAGAAATATAAAACACCGCCATGACGTGCAAGTGCATTGCAAAGTTTTATACCAATTAGTTTACTGCCTGATTTTCCATAAATAATAATTTTATACAAAGCACATCACATCCCGTTGTAATTATGCTTTGCTAAAATCAGTTTATTATGCAGAATAGAAGTCGTGTTCGTCAGACATAACTGCTTCTGCACATTTTATACCGTCAACAGCGGCAGAAACAATTCCGCCTGCATATCCTGCACCTTCACCACAAGGGTATAAACCGCCAATGTTGCACTGGAAGAAATCATCACGAATAATGCGAATAGGGGATGAACTGCGGGTCTCGGGAGCAGTTAAAACCGCATCAGCTAAAGCAAAACCGTGTAGCTTTTTATCCATTTCAACAATTGCAGTTGCCATCGTGTCTGTAACTTTTTTAGGAAGAACAAGTCTTATGTCAGTCGGAGTAACTCCCGTCGGACAGCTTGGATTAACGCTGCCCAAAGCTTTGGAAGCTTTTTCGTTTAAGAAATCTCCAACGAGTTGAGCGGGAGCATGAAAATCTCCACCACCAAGCTTAAATGCTGTCTGTTCGATTTTAAGCTGTAAATCAAAGCCTGCAAGAGGATGTGAGCTTTCAAAACTTTCAGGCTCAATTCCAACAAGCAACGCAGAGTTAGAGTTCTCGGCATCTCTTGCATATTCACTCATACCGTTTACAACTACACCACCATTTTGAGAAGCAGCTGCAACAACAGTTCCACCGGGACACATACAAAATGTATATGCACCTCTTCCGTGAGGTGGATGACAAGCAAGCTTGTAGTCCGCAGCACCAAGAGCCTTGTGTCCTGCAAAATCACCGTACTGAGCTTTGTCTATAAGCTCTCTCGGATGTTCAATTCTTGCACCAACTGAAAATGGCTTTTGAATCATATTGATTCCTTTATTGTAAAGCATACGAACTGTATCTCTTGCGGAATGACCGATTGCAAGCACAACACAATCAGTTTCAATATCGCTCATATGTCCGTTATTTTCGTACGTTAGACCGTGAATAACACCATTGGCAACGATAATATTTGAAAGTTTACTTTCAAATACGATGTCGCCACCAAGCTCTATTATTGTTTTTCTAATGTTTTTTACAACGCTCGGCAACTTGTCTGTGCCAATATGTGGCTTTGCTGAGTAGAGTATTTCCTGTGGTGCACCGTGCTTTGCAAATTCAACAAAAACTTCTCTGATACGCTTGTCCTTAATTCCAGTGGTAAGCTTGCCGTCAGAAAAAGTTCCTGCTCCACCTTCGCCAAACTGTACATTTGACTCCTCGTTTAATATATGTGTGTTCCAAAATGTATTTATGTCCGATGTCCTTGAGTCAACGTCTTTTCCACGTTCAATAACAAGTGGCTTAAGACCCGCTTTTGCAAGGGTAAGTGCACAAAACATTCCAGCCGGACCAAAGCCGACAACAACGGGTCTAAACTTTGAATTTCTGATTACCGGTGGAAGAGTGTATTCAAACACCTCAGAAGCACTTACTTTGTTTGAATTGCATCTGTTTATAATATCTTGTTCATTTCCGTCAACCTCAACGTCAACAGCAAAGATAAATTTAATATCATTTTTTCTTCTTGAATCAATTGATTGACGTGCAATGCTCAAATTGCTTATGCTTTTTGGATTTATCTTAAGAGCCTTTGCAACGGCTTTGTTTAAATCTTGCTTATTAAAATCAATTGGAAGTTTTATTTCATTTATTCTTATCATTTAAAATCTCCTCGGCACAACTTTTTCCTGCAAGGTATCCTGAACACCAAGCCCATTGCAGATTATATCCTCCACAATCTGCATCAACGTCAAGAACCTCACCGCAGGCATATAAACGGTTGACATTTTTAGATTTAAAAGTAACAGGCTGAAACTCTTTGGTGCTTGCACCTCCGGAAGTAACCTGAGAAGCATCAAAGCCCTTTGTGCCGTTAACGTTCATTTCAAAGCTTTTAATACAACTTGCAATGCTTTTTACTTCACTTTTGGTAAGAGTCGAAATTTTTCTGATCTGTGGAGCAATTTTGCAAATTTTTAATACAACTTGAGCAATTCGTTTAGGCAGTATTCCGATTAAAAGATTTTCACATTCAAGGTTACCGTTAGAAATCTGCCTGTCATAAATATATTCACATATATCATCAAAGGTTAGAGCGTTTGATAAATCAATGCAAGCCTTTATATTGCACGCTTTGTCTTTCAACAATATATTGTTGACTTCCTGTGCAACCTGCATAGATGCAATTCCTGAAAGACCGTAGTCGGTAAATTGTATTTCTCCTGCCTCGGCTTTCAAAATCTTGCCATTACATTTAATTGAGATAGTTCCGTTAACTCTGACACCTTTAAGCTGCTTGCAAAAATCATTGTTACAAACAAGCTGAACAAGAGCGGGCGAAGTTTTGGTGATATGATGTCCAAGCTGTGATAATAATTTGTATCCGCTACCATCAGAACCGTGTACGCTTGCGGATTTTCCGCCTGTTGAAATAATAACGTAATCAGCTTTTACTGTGTCGTTCAGTAAAAATCCGGCACTTGTTTTTTTAATATTGTTTATAGGTGTATCGCAAATAAATTCAACACCAAGTTTTAAAGCTTCGAACCTAAGACAGTCCAAAACGGTATTTGCAGAATAGCTTAACGGATAAATTCTTCCGTCCTCAACAGCAGTCAAAACTCCGATTGATTTAAAAAAGTCAAGTGTCTGTTGCGTGCCGAACAGGCTAATGGCTTTCATCGCAAAATCTGTGTCTCCGTGAAAATGTATTTCAGAAAGGTCTGTGTTTGAAAGATTGCAACGCCCGTTTCCTGTTGCTAAAATCTTTTTGCCAACCCGTGGAAGCTTTTCAAAAACAATAACAGAAAATTTACAGCCCGTGCCAATTAAGGTACGGGCAGATTGTATAGCGGCAACAAGGCCGGAAGCGCCTGCACCGATAATAGCTATCACTTTTTTTTCAGCCATATAGGCCACCTCAAATAACTTTAAAATAATAAGTAAAAAACACAAACATTATAACCTAATATGTTTATTTATTCAAGGATTTAAGAAAGTCAGAGAGCTTGCTAATGCTCTCGTTACTCATAACGTGTTCCATACGGCAGGCGTCTTTCTCTGCAACTTCGCTGTCCACGCCAAGAGTAGAAGTCAGAAAGTTCTTTAAAAGAGTGTGTCTTTTTAAAACAGCTTTTGCCTTTGACTTTCCGGAGCTTGTAAGTGTAATCTCACCATAGGTTTCGTGGTTTAAGTATCCGGCGTCTTTAAGTGTGCCAATGGCACGATTTACGCTCGGCTTACTAACATCCAAAAAATCCGCAATGTCGGTCATCCTAACAGATTTATGTTGTTCGTGTAGTACAAACACAGCCTCAAGATAATCTTCAAGAGAAGCGGTTATATCATCATTTGATTTTGCCATTTGAAAATCCTCCTGTCATTTACTGTGCGGACAGTTCTTGCAATCTTCAGATTTGCAGTCTTTAGATGAGCTACAACCCTTTGAGCAATGTGAACATCCTGCACATTCACCGTATTTTACTTCACGGTATTTTTTATAGATTAAGAGTGCAACAAAAAATGCTGCCAATATACCAATAATAATATCTAACGTCATTATATCACAACCTTTATTTTATTACAGTATAAGATTACAAATATTATATACAATAAAAGTAACAATCCACGAGGAAACAATTTGCATTCCAATAGACAATGACGTCCATTTAAAAGATTTCATCTCTCTGAATAGTGTTGAAACCGCTGCAATGCAGGGTACGAATAACAGGCAAAATACCATATAGGCATAAGCACTTGCAGGCGAAAATGCACTGCTTATTACTGTTGTAAGTGCTGCACCTTCACTAACTCCATAGAGAATTCCAAGAGTACTTACGATAGATTCTTTTGCAACAAGTCCGCTTAAAATTGCAACCGAAGCTTCCCAAGTTCCAAAACCAAGAGGTGCAAAAACAGGAGCTATCTTTGTTCCTATAATGCCTAAAATACTTTCAGCACTGTTTTCAACGTGGTCAAGTGAAAAGTTAAAGTACTGTAAGAACCAGATTACAATACTTGCACCAAGCAAAACTGTTCCTGCCTTTGTAAGAAAGTCTTTTATACGTTCCCAAAGATGAAGCCAAAGAGTCTTTGCAGTTGGCATACGGTATGGCGGAAGTTCAAGAACAAAAGGAGAATGAGCTCCTTTTAAAACGGTTTTTTGGAGAATAAATGCACAAATAATTGCAACAAGTATTCCGATTAAATAAAGAGAAAATACAATAAGCCATTTATTTTTTGGGAAGAATGCAAGAATGAAAAGCGAATAAACGGGCATTTTTGCACCGCAGGACATAAACGGAACAAGCATAGCGGTAAGACGTCTGTCCTTTTCGGATTCAAGCGTTCTGGCTGCCATAATGGCAGGAACAGAACAGCCAAAGCCCATAATCAGAGGAACGAATGACTTGCCAGAGAGACCAATGGAATGGAACATCTTATCCATAATAAATGCCGCTCTGGACATATATCCGCTGTCTTCTAAAAGGGACATAAAGAAAAACAGAAGAAGAATTTGCGGGAAGAACGAAAGAACCGTACCAAGACCTCCGAATATACCATCACAAATCAGCCCTATTGCCCAGTCAGAAGCACCGGCAGAAATAAGACCTGTATGAACCTGACCTACAAGAAGGTCGTTTATAAGATAGTCAACAATATCGGTAAGCTTTGAACCTAATGAACCAAAAGTAATATAAAATATAAGTGCCATTATTCCTAAGAAAAGAGGTATGGCAAGATATTTGTTTGTTACGATTTTATCTATTTTATCAGAAACAGTATTGGTTTCTGTATTGCTTCCTCTTTTTAGTACCTTTTCACGAATACCGCAAATATATTTATACTTTTGGTCAGCAATAACCATTTCTCTGTCAACATTTTCAGATTCAAGGTCTTTTACAATGGACTCTATGCAATCAAGCTGAGAGTCAGAAAGGTTTAATTTTTCAAGAGTAGGGGAATCACCCTCAACAAGCTTTACCGCTGACCAACGTAACGGGATGTTATGCTCAATGCAATTGTTTTGAATAATTTTTTCAATCTGCTCTATTGCCACTTTAACACTGCCTGTATAAATGTCGGGAATAGTGCCTGCGTTAATGTGCCTGTCGCAATGGTCAGGGCTTTCAATATGTACGATTTCGTGATGAGCGGCATTCATAAGCTTATTTATTCCAATATTTTTGCTTGCTGAAACAGGAACAATCGTAATTCCAAGAAGAGATGAGAGAAGGGAATAGTTAATTTCATCTCCACGTTTGTTTAACATATCAATCATATTCAGAGCAATAATCATTGGCTTTCCAAGCTCTGCAAGCTGCAGGCTAAGATAAAGGTTTCGCTCAAGGTTTGTTGCGTCAACAATGTTTACAATTAAATCGGGATTTTCATCAATGATAAAATTCCTTGCAACGATTTCTTCCATAGAATACGGAGACAGAGAATATATTCCGGGAAGGTCAACAACTGTTGAATTCTTTTTGTCGTCAATGATTTTTCCTTCTTTTTTTTCAACAGTAACTCCTGGCCAGTTTCCAACGTACTGATTACTTCCGGTAAGAGCGTTGAAAAGAGTTGTCTTTCCACAGTTCGGATTTCCTGCAAGTGCATATTTATACTTCATTAATTATCTACCTCCACAACAATCCCGGAAGCTTCGGCCTTTCTTAAGCTGAGTTCATATCCTCTTACGTTTATTTCAATAGGGTCTCCGAGTGGAGCAACCTTTTTCATAATGATTTCGGCTCCCGGAGTAATTCCCATATCAATAATATGTCTTCTGACGGCACCGGAACAGCTGATAGAAACAACGATTCCTTTTTTACCAATAGGTAGTTTGTCAAGTGCTAAGTTCATAATAAAATCACCTCAAAAAGTTAGCTTAAGCTAATTGTTAGCATAGGCTAATTATATAGATAAAAT
>CAYMZO010000033.1:0-11113 GCA_964394885.1 uncultured Eubacteriales bacterium
AGTTAAAGTGTATACACAGGAATATAAGGGCAATAATGCGTGGGGTTCAAAGGTTGAACTTGTTTCAGGAATTAACAAATCAATTACAGGAAATCAGGTAAGCGTAAGCGGATTTGACTTTGATGCAAACTGTGTTACTCAATCGGTAAAGCAGGACGGCACGTTTGGCAAGAAACTCATAATTGAGTTTGATGTTCAAAAAAATGCAGAATTATTTGGAGGAAATGCTGTTCCTACAAACAATGCTGAGTCGGGTGTATACTCCAACAATCAGCTTATAGCAAACTTTGAAACAGCAAAGGCAGATGTTCCGATTAAATACTCTTTTGACACACAAAATCAAAAGATATATCTTAGCGATAAAGCATCTGTAAAAGACCTTTTAAAAGAGGTTTCGGGATATTCTCCGAATGGAATCAATAATGCCTTTGTTGATATAAAATACACTATTAAAAACGGCACACAGACAGCAGGCACTTACACAGTTGCAGCAGGTGCAGATAAAGGAGCTTGGGATTTTGGCACATCAACAGCCTTAGTTGCCCTTACAGACACACAAAATTATACTGTTGAGTGTAAGGTTACACCGTCTGAAACAGGAAGTGTAAAGCCTTATTCGGATTTAAAAAGTGCCAAAGTTTATGTGTATAAACCAACAGTAACATTGCAAAATTCAATGGCAAATTATAATGACAACGTCGATTTAAACTCCAACGTTGATGCCACTTGGAATTGTGTAGAGATAACAGACAACAGCGTTCCTATGGGCAATGCACCTTCTCTTGATTATGAATTTACAAATAAAAATTTAAGCAGTGTGATTGCAAGTCCAACTTCGTTTAATGTAAAGGAAAAAACGGACGTTAAAATTACAAGAGTTTCAGCAAACGGAATAGATTTAACGTCATCAACTAAATTTAATCCAAACACAAAGGAGTTTTCAATCGGAATAAACACCTTTGATTTGATTATTGAAAAGAATATTTTGGATGACAAGACAATAGACCAAACCTTCGTTGTAAAGGTTGAAGATGAAAACGGAAATGTATTTAACGTTACAATTACACCAAATGATTTTACGGATAAAAAGGCAACAAAGAAGATAAAAGGTCTTTATTGCGGAATGAATTACAAGGTGTCAGAGGATAAAAACTGGTCTTGGAGATACACGTCAGAGCAGTATTCAAAGGATGTAAATGAATCTGTAAGCGGAAAGACCGACACCGTAACTTTTGAAAACTCCAGAACAAACAGCAAATGGCTTAGTGGTGAAGGCGTATCTACAAGTACGTTTGAGCAAGCAAAAGCTTGGATTGCCAGAGCGTTTAACAACGGATTGGAGGGATAATCGTGAGTTTTTTTAATAAGCTTAAGCAAACAGGCAAAGCAAAAAAATACGCACTTATTATTTCCGCCGTCCTTATTGTAGTAACAATGACAGTTGGCGGTACAATGGCTTGGCTTTCTCAAAGTCAAACCAAAACGAACAGCTTCTCGGTGTCAGATGTAAAATGCTCTGTTATTATGGATGAAAGCGGAAACACAAGAAAAAATATCAAGATAAAAAACACCGGTTCAATAGATGAATATGTTCGTGCAACGGTTGTTTTGTCTTGGGTTGATTCGCAGGGTGATACCATTGCAAAAGAGGTAAAAGCAAGCGATTACACAATGGAAATGAACAGTAACGATTGGTTTAAAGGTTCAGACGGTTATTATTACCATAAGGCAAAGGTATCACAAAACGGAACAACAGAAAATTTAATAAATAGCTTCACGGCAAACACTTTTGATAATGAATATACATTGAAGATTGATGTTTTAAGTTCCGCAATTCAGGCAGAGCCTAAGACAGCGGTTGAAAGCTCGTGGGCTGTGATTGCAGTCGACACAAGCGGAAATTTAATTAATAAGTGAGGCGATAATGATGAAGTATTATAAGATTAAAAAAATCGCACTGAGCGGCTTCATATCTGTCGTTCTCATCCTTTCAATGTGCGTGTTTGCATTTGCTGCATCTCCTTCGGAAATAGCCTTTGGAAAGAACTTTACCTTTGATGCAGGCTCAAATGATTTGTTTACAAACTTTAAAGGGCTTGTTCCGGGCGAAGACAGAAGTCAGCAAATAAACATTAAAAACACAAGCTCTGACAGTGCAAAATTTTATCTTAAAATGGAAGCTGCACCTCAGAACGAAAATCTTTCGGAAGAAGAAAAGAATTTGGTTTACGACCTGCTTTACAATAGAATAAAAATAAAAATCACAGATGAAAACAAAAACTTGATTTACTCCGGAAGTATCGGTGGAGATGCAAATGTGAACAACCAAAGCACAACAACATCAAAACCATTAACACTTGGAGAGGTTGCTTCAAATAAAACAAAGACCATAACCGTGGAATTGGTTATGGACGGCGATATAGGAAATGAATACAAGGGTCTTTCGGGCAACGTAAGATGGGTCTTTATTGCCGAACAGAATGGAAAAACCGATGATATTATTGTAGGGGATAATGATATTCCTCTTGGTGGATTGCCCGGCTTTGGTACCGGAAACGGTAACGATAGTGGAAATTCAATTCTCGGCGGAATAATAAATACAAATGACCCAAGCAACATTATTATGTGGAGCATAATTCTTGTTGCCAGCATTTTTGCCATTGCTTATATAAGCTATAAAAAAGAAAGACAAAAAAATACAAGAAGAACTAAATAAACTGTTGCAGTAGAAACCATATATCCTGTCAGATACACAATAAAAAACGTCTTTGCAAACAAGCAAAGACGTTTTTCTGTTATGGTTTATTTTGTGTGATGAGCCTTAATAAAAGTTACTATTTCTCCCGACGGATAGAAGTAAAGACCTTCAACATTTGAATTTGTTAGCACATAACTGTCTTCAAAGAAGGCAGGCATAATTACTCCGTTGCTGACAAGATGTGTTTCAGCTTCTTTACAAAGACTCAAAAGAGATTCTTTGGAGCTTGCTTTTCTAATATCGTTTAGCAAAGCGTCATAGGTTGATGAGGAATAGTTTGCAACGTTGCCATAATTTTCGGTTCCGAATCTGTTTAAAAAATCCGACGCAAGAAATTCATCTGCAGTGATTGGAGCAAGAGCAATTTCATAATTTCCCTGGGAAACACGGTTTTCGAGCTCATCTCGTTCCATTGTTACAATGGAAACGGAGAAATCAATTCCAAATAACTTTTGCCATTGTTGAATCATTTTTTTAACAAGATTTTCGTGCTCCTTTGTGCAAAGCAATGAAAGAGAAATAGAAGAGCTGTTTCCACTTTCCAGATACTTGTTCCAGTAACTCAGTGCAGAATTTTCATTAAATCCCGATGACGAAACAATATCAGAGCCGGCACGATATGAAGAGCCGGTAACAAGCAGGCAAGACGAAGGGACAATTCCCTCTGCAGTCATTCGGTCTGCTCCTTTAAAAGCAGTTGTGTCGGTTGAATGACAAAGGGCCAGCCTTAAATTGTTGTTGCCTAATAGTGAGCTGGAATTGTTAAAGCATAGCGACCACACAATGTTTTTATAACGCTGTGTATTAAAATTCATATCCTTTGGAATGGAAGAAACATCATCTTTAAGAAGAGGTGAAGAGTCGTATCCCTCTGCAGTGAGCTTTGTAATGTAACTTCCTTTATCTGCATTGACAATTAATCTTACACGGCTTGGTAACACCTTGTCTTCACCTGAATAATCTTCGTTTGCTGTCAGGTAAAGAGCTGTATCTTTTTCCCAGTTGCTAAGATAAAATGGTCCATTACAAAGAGTAAGTAATGACGAAAGACCATATCTTCCTGCAGTTTTATTAAAGAACTCTTCATTGCAAGGCATTGCAGCGGGCGTTGCAAGAACGCTTAAAAAATTGATGCTTGTATATTCAAGTGTTATTTGAAGTGTGTATTTGTCAATAGCTTTTACACCAAGACTGCTCAATGGTTTTGTGCCTGAGTTGATTGCCTGAGCATTTTTTATTGCAAATAAGCTGTCTGCATTAGGAGACTTTGTTTGCGGGTCAATAGTTCTTTTAATGCCAAATTCAAAATCATAGGCGGTAACAGAGGTGTCAAACTTTTTTTCATATCCTTTTCCAAGTAAATCTTCAAGCTTGTCTTCCATCAAAAACCATTTTGCATCTGAACGCAGCTTGAAGGTATATGTTAACGAGTCTGAAGATTTGCTCCAGCTCTTTGCAACTCCGGGAATAATGTTTCCACCTTCACCTATTCTTACAAGACCTTCAAAGCAGTTGTTAATTACAATATTTGCAGAGGTTCCAACAGCAATCTGAGGGTCAAGACATTTAGGGTCGCTGTCTATCGGAAAACGAATTACGTCAGAAGAATTTTTTCCTTTGCAGGAGCATAAAAGCATAACCAACATTAAAATGCTTAAAATGAGTGAGAAAATTCTTTTTGTCAAGACACCACCTCCAGAAAAATTTATAAAAATAAAATCTTGTAAAATAAAACAATATTTTGTAAATATTATATCACACTATATAGATGTTTAAAAATAGATAAATTGAAAATTTTTATCTTCATTATGTAGAATATTACAAAGTGTTTATGTTATACTTTTAAATATATATTATTTTGATTAGGAGAATAAAAAAATATGGAATACATAATTGTGGCACTTGTTGCTGTAAGTATTGTTTTGAATATATTTGCACTCTTTATGTTGATGTCCGCAAAAAAGACAGACACCTCAGAGCAGATAAACAGCATCAGGCAAAGTCTGGACGAATTATCAAGGCATATGGGAGATGAGTTTCAGCGTTCAAGGCTTGAATCCGTTTCCTATCAAAAGGATATGAGAGAAGAAACAACAAAGAGTCTTAATGAAATGTCTAACAAGCTTTCAGAAATGACAAAGTCGAACTATGAGCAGCAAATTAATCTTGCAGAAAAGATTTCACGTTCACTTTCAGATATAAGAGAAATGAATATTGAACAAAACGAAAAGCAGAGCAAGACCGTTGAACAGGCGATTTCAAAAATGCAGGAGAGCAACGAGAAAAAGCTTGACCAAATGCGTCAGACCGTTGATGAAAAGCTTACAACCACTCTTACAACAAGGCTTGAAAGCTCATTCAAAACCGTTTCTCAGCAGCTTGAAAACGTATACAAATCTCTTGGAGAAATGAAAGAGCTTTCAACAGGAGTAACAGATAACGTAACAGCTCTTAACCGTGTGCTTACAAACGTAAAGGCAAGAGGAACGTGGGCTGAAATTCAGCTTGAGGGAATACTCGACCAGACTATTCCTACAATGTACGAAAAGAATGTTGCAACAAGACAAGGCTCACAAAAGATTGTTGAATTTGCAGTTAAAATCCCATCGAGCGATGATTCGGAAAAAATCACATATCTGCCTATTGACTCAAAATTCCCTATGGAGGACTATGTAAGGCTTTGCGATGCTGCCGATAAAGCAGATGCAGATGCACTTGCAAAGGCACGAAAAGCACTTGAGGACAGAATAAAATCAGAGGCAAAATCAATATCGGAGTACATAAACGAGCCTGTAACAACTCCGTTTGCAATAATGTATCTTGCAACCGAGGGTCTTTATGCAGAAATAGCGTCGTCAAGAACGGGACTTCCTGAAAGGCTTCAAAGTGAATACAATGTTATGATTGCAGGACCGACAACAATAACAGCCCTTTTAAATTCTCTTTCAATGGGCTTTAGGTCAATTGCAATTAATGAAAAGGCAAACGAGGTAAGAAAACTTCTTGCCATTGCAAAGGCACAGTATGAAACCTTTGGCGGAGTTCTTGAAAAGGCAAGAAAAAAGATTGACGAGGCAGGAAAAACACTCGATGAGGCTCAACATAGGAATTCAATTATTCGCAAAAGGTTAAAAAATGTTGAGGATATAGGAGCGGGTCAGGCTGATGTGCTGTTAACGACCGGCTTTGAAGATGATGAATGATTGAAAAACATATAAAATAGTGTATAATATAATGGATGTTTTCAGGAGTGATAGTAGTGATTACAGATTTTAGAGGAGCATTAAAAAAGCAGATTGAATGGAATGAAATGCTCTCTAATTATGAAAAGCAATATATTTGGGATGAAGAAGTCCCAGGCTTTGATGAGGACTTAGGACAGGACAAACCGTCTATTGTTTTCTTTAAGTCTGAAAATTCCCAAAAAGACCACGGTTGTGTCTTGATTTTTGCAGGCGGATATTACTTATATAAAGCGGTAAGTGAGGCAGAAGATGTTGCAAAGAAGTTCAACTCTGCCGGAATTGATGCTGCAATACTTGACTATCGTACGGCACCTTATGTAAGGGATACAATGGCGATTGATGCTAAAAGGGCGTTGAAATATCTTAGATATAATGCAAATAAATTAGGCTTTAATCCTGAGAAAATTGCAGTTGCAGGTTTTTCTGCAGGCGGAAATTTAGCTGTACTTTCTGCAATTAATTCAGACGACGGAGATAAAGGCTCAACCGACCCGGTTGAACAGATGTCGAGCAGACCAAACGCATTAATCTTATGCTATGCAGCAGTTAATATCGTTGAAGAATATCAAAAGGACGAGGATTTTAGTCTTATCTCTTATTTTGATGTTGTAATAGATAAGGAAAAGGATTGTTTCCCACCAACCTTTATTTGGCATTCAATGAGTGATAAGCTTATAAGCTATCGTGTCGCAATGGAATTTGCTTCAACACTTAATTCAATGGACGTGCCTGTTGAAATGCACCTGTTTCCATATGGTGTTCATGGACAGGGTCTTGCAGAAGTTTCGGAAACGCAGGAAGAAGAAAGAGATAATAAACTCACGTCTTGTTGGAGCGACCTTTGTATTAGATGGCTTGATTTTTACGGTTTTTTAAGTTAGGAGGAAAGATATGAAATATAGTAGTTGGATTTCAAAACTTACTATAAGAGAAAGAGCACTTTTGCTTACCGGTAAGGACTTTTGGCACACAAACGGAATAAAGAAAATGGGTCTGCCGTCAATAATGCTTACGGATGGGCCACACGGAGTTCGTAAAATACAGAAGGATGGCGTTGTTAGTTCTCGTACAGTTCAGTCCACCTGCTTTCCAACCGCATCTGCTCTTGCCTGCACTTGGGACAGAGCATTGATGAGGGAAATTGGAAATTCAATAGCTGAGGAGTGTATACAGGAAAAGGTCTCTGTTGTTTTAGGACCGGGTGTCAACATAAAAAGGTCTCCTCTTTGTGGAAGAAATTTTGAATACTATTCAGAGGACCCTGTTGTTACAGGAGAACTTGCAGCGGAGCTTATAAATGGTGCACAGGAATTTAATATCGGAACTTCTCTTAAGCATTTTGCCGTAAACAGTACGGAGACAAGACGCTTTAAGTGCAACGCTGTTGTTGACGAAAGAGCATTGAGAGAAATCTATCTTCGTGCATTTGAAATAGCTGTAAAAAAGGCACAGCCTTGGACCGTTATGAGTGCATACAATAAAGTTAACGGAAAATATTGCACTGAAAACGGCTATTTGCAGGACCGAATTCTCAGAAAAGAGTGGGGATTTAAGGGAGCTGTAATAAGCGATTGGATGGCAACTGACAATAGAGTAAAAGCTCTTAACGCAGGTCTTGATTTAGAGATGCCGTCAACAGGATACTATAACGTAAATAAAATTGCACAGGCTTACAGATATAATATTGTTACACCGGAAACATTAAATACAAGCGTAAGCAGGGTGCTGGAGCTTGTTGATAAGGCAGAACAAAATCTTTCTGCCTATAATAGTTATAGATATAATCAAAACGCACATCATATTTTGGCACAGAAGGCTGCTGAGAAATCAATCGTCTTGCTTAAAAACGATGAAGATATTCTTCCGCTTAAGAGCGGTCAAAAGATTGCCGTTATCGGAAACGGAGCAAAGCATCCTATTTATCAAGGCTTTGGAAGCTCAAAGATTAATTCTTTTGCAGTTGATAATGTTTATGACAGCTTAAAAGAAATTTTCCCTGACCTTTCCTACGCCATAGGATATACAAAAGATGCAAATGAGCCGGAGAGCAGATTGCTCGAAGAGGCAAAGGCTGTTGCGGCAAAGTCTGACGTTGCAATTGTATTTGTCGGTGCTTGTAATAGTGATGTCTGCGAAGGCTTTGACAGAGTGGATATGAGGCTTTCAAAGGCACAAACTGCAACCATTCAGGCTGTTTGCAGCGTAAATAAAAATGTCGTAATAGTTGTAAACGGTGGTTCCTGCGTTGAAATGCCTTGGCTGAACAATGTAAAAGCTATTGTGCAGACATATCTTCTTGGAGAAGGCGGAGGAGTTGCAATATCAAACGTAATTTCCGGAAAATCTTGTCCAAGTGGAAAACTTGCAGAAACCTTCCCGTATTCAATAAACGATACCCCGGCAAACGGATACTATACTCCGGACGACAACAACAATGTTCAGTACCGTGAGAGTATACTTGTTGGATATAGATATTATGACAAGTCAAAAGTGCCGGTAATGTTCCCGTTTGGACACGGACTTTCATATACGAGATTTAACTATTCAAATTTAAAAATTAGTTCTCCGTCAATAAAGACAGATGAAACCCTTGATGTATATTTTGATGTTGAAAACATAGGAAGCTACGACGCAGAAGAAATTGTACAGCTTTATGTTGCAAAGGGCGATACAAGAGTGTTCAGAGCAGAGAAAGAGTTAAAAGGCTTTGAGCGTGTTGAACTTAGAGCGGGGGAGAAGAAGAGAGTTAAAATTACCCTTGACCGCAGTGCTTTTGAATATTACAGCACACGTTTTGGACAGTGGTGCGTTGAAAGCGGAAAGTACGCTATACTTGTAGGAGCGTCAAGTGCAGATGTTCGTCTTGAAACAGAGGTTCAGATTGACTCAACAGATAACTTAATATCAGAGAGAGATTATTATGAGTTGTCTCCGTCGTATTTCACTGCAAATGTTAAGCAGGCAAAGGATATTGAATTTGAATATCTTTTAAACTATACGCTGGACACATTTGAGCCAAATCCGGATATAGACAGGCTTACAAGCGACAATACGCTTTCAGATGCAATGGGTACTCCGATAGGTTCATATATTGAGAAGGTAATCAGAAATACATTGAGCAAGCTTCTTGATGATGATGAAATAATGCAAAAGCTTATTTACGATTCAATTATGTACAATATTCCGATGAAGAGAATGACTTCAATTTCCAAGGGAGCAATAACAGAGGAAATGGTAAATGGTTTTGTACTGTTGCTGAACAGCGGAGATGCAAAGAGAAGTGCCGGAATGGTGGTAAAGGGAGTAAGCAGTGCAATAAAAAATCTTTTACCGATGTTGATTGAAAACATACAGTAAGAACTCAAAGAACTCAAATAAATTTTATGGCGTTTATATAATAATAAAAAAGAGCATCTTTTAGATGCTCTTTTTTAAACTAATAACAGCACTTCAAAACGAAGTGCTGTTATATTATCATCTGTAATAATTAATTGTTTTCATAATTCCCGTTACAGAGTCAAGAAGATTGAGCTGGTCGATAAGTGCTTTTTTCTTTGCTTCCCCTTCAAGCTTTGGAAGAGGCCATGGAATATAGTCCTTTTTCATATCTTCTTGTGAAAGAGAAGGAATTTCAAAAATCTTGTCCTCGTGTGCTCTTGGACAATCAACATGACGACCTTTAAGTATCCACGAGGTCTTGTGCTTTATAGTGCCAAGCATTTCCGGAACAGCAATAGAAACAAGAGCAGTGTTTTTAAAGGGATTAAGCTGAGGTGTTAAAATTCCTGCGGCATTTGATGTGGCAGAAAGACATTCTGCAGGGTCGCAACAACCCTTGATTTTATATGTTGCAATATCAATCATATCCTGACCTGTGCATTTGCCCATTGCCATTTTTTTCTGCGGAAGATTTATAATATCTTGCTTAGTATATGGTTTGCCATCACGGTCAAACCAATATCTCTCACCGTCAATTTTTACACCGCTGCCGATAATGATTGCAACCTCCATATTAAAGTTTGACTTTGGAGCATAATTGTTGCAGTCAAATCCCATACATACTGAAGAAAGACAACCTCCGGTACAAGCCTGTTCAAGCTTGAGTGCTATTTCAGGAGTAACAGAGTCCTTGTCTGTAATTTTTGGAGCATCGTTCAAGGTGTGTCCTGCAAGTGCAAGCACATTTGGAAACTTCTTGTGGAAATCATCTACCATTACAGACGCAATAGCGGGTCTGAACGGAGTAACTCTCGGAGTGCCGATAATTTCAACGTCAGGGTCGTTAAATCCTCTTGCATCTGCCTCGCAGATAAGTTTGTTCTTTGCAGGGTCAAAGCCCATCATATAAGTGGTAAGTCTATCAGCCTCAACGCTTTGGTTAGAAGCGACTATCATACCGACTTCGACAGGGTCGACAGGAGCAGGAGTGTTTCCTTCTCCACCAATAATTCCGTCAATAACCGTAAGGTCGGGTTTAAACAGATATAAAAGGTCTGTAAGCTTTTTGTTTATAAGATATGTGTGGTTGCGTTCACGAAGATAGTATGGGATTGTACCCATTGCGTTTTTAAAGCCAAGCGTAACGCCGGTATAGAGATTGGTTTTCATCTTTGGAACAGAGATATAATAAGCCTCTCCTTTTACAACCTCGTCAAGAATTTCAGGTATGTAAACTTCCTTCATAACCTCTGCCTTTGGAAGCATATAGCGAACAACAGGTTGCCTTTCAAGAGCAACAAGCTCTGTTTTGTAATAGTTTGCAATTTTATCATATCCGGCAATTTTAAAGCTTGCTGTTGCAGGAAATGGTTTTCCCGAGGATTCAATAATCGTAATGTTGTATGTATATCTTTTTATGTATGCAACAACAGCTTCAAAAACTCTCGGGTCGGTTGTTTCAGGATAATCCTTTTCTTTGTAGCCTGCGTTGTGATACACATTTACAAGGTTAGGCTTTATAAGAACCTTCCTATGATCTTTTAAGTCGTCTGTAAAATGTGTACGTGAATCAAGCTCATCAAGTGCTTCAAAAACAGTATTCCTAATTGCTTTTATATCTTCCCTGTTAAAATAATCAACAGTGCCATAGTTTTTTGGAAGAGCAACAAAG
>CAYMZO010000034.1:0-11007 GCA_964394885.1 uncultured Eubacteriales bacterium
CATTTTGTTTTCCTCCTTATATCCGCCTCTGTGGGGAAGTTTTTTGATACTCTTTTCTAAATACTTTTTCTATGTCTATCATGCACTTTTCTCCTATTAATTTTGAGTGGCTTTTGCAGAGATACTTATTGTATTACTCAACTGAACTTTGCTTGTATAGTTTTCAAGTCTTGAAGCAACATCAGGATTAAATATTTTCATAAAATTAACAGCACTCATTTCTTTTGGCTCAACATATGCCGCTATTGCTTTTTCAACTGCATCATTTAATGAACAGCTATTTTTTAATGCATAAATTGAAATGGTTTTATGAAGCATTGGACTTATTCGCACATTAAACGTCCCTTTATATACTTTATCAGGCTCACAATTATTATCTTCACAAAATGCTAAATAGTCATCAACAGCAAGCTGAAACTCTTTTTCTATTTCATTTGAATTTTCACTTTGAAAAGTTACTAAATCATTTATACCTTCTATTTTGCCGAATAAAATTCCATCTTCACAACTGTATTCAACCTTAGCATAATAACCTTTATAATTTAACAAATTTCCCATACTATAACTCTCCTATTTCCTCTAAGAATTTTTTAAGGTATTTAACAAATGCTACACATACTATGTTCCCAGGATGTGGTTTATGTAACATAACCTTTATATTATCCTTCTGCCTAAAGAACATCACTTTTGAACCTGAGGTTGAACCTTTATTACATTCTATAAAATCCATATGTTGCAATATGCTTTTAACTTCGTCATATGTAAAATCTTTAGGAATACTTTTTAATCGATCTTTATCTTTTTCAAATGTACTCATTTACCATAATTTCCACCTTTGCAACTATTATTTAGTTACAGTATATTGTTACTTATTATTTTTGTCAAATTATTTTTTAACATACAGCTTAATTTATGTAAATTTATAATTATTATGTCACATTCTACTTGTGTTAAAACTTACACCTGCTCGTTTACGTGCCTCTGTGACCGCTAAATTGTCTTTTCTCTTTTCTTCTGCAACTTCCATAGCTCTCTTTGCCAAACTAAGTGCCAACGATGCAATTCCTGCCACAGGGTTATCAATAATTGATATTGCAGTTCCTACAGCTTGTGCGCCTGCGTTAACTCGTTCTTGTAAAGCAGTACTACCTGTATATGTGGCAATATGCGAACTTCCAAAAGACATAACTGTACTGCCTATTTTTTGAATTGTTGCAAGCGAAACAAGACTTTTGTTCCCAGCAGACAAAGCAGACGAAAGCGGCGACATGGGGTTATCGGGATTTATATCACCCTGCTTTTGAGGGTCTGAGATGTTGCCAGTTCCGCCGCCACGCTCGTCAACAATTTTATATGTAAAAAATTCCATATTGCCTCCGCTTTAGCATTCTTGCAATTCCATTGTATACTGCATATATGCTCCTGCTTGCTTTGTTGTCGATAAGCTCAATACGTTGTATAATTTACTTACTGTGAGGTTTGTATCAAAGACCTCAATTAACGTGATTTTTTTCTGCTCTTTGCTTTTAACGCCAACAAGCAACTGCTTTTCAAAGTCTCTTGCCAAATATAAGGCTTGCACTGTTATTTTATTTTCAGCCGTTACCGATACAGGAATTTGTCTTTCATTTCCTGTAGAAGATTGAACTTCTACATTAAAACCATCACTCGCAGACTGATAGATTATAGGAAGAGGCACTTGTATATCAGTCGCCTTTAATTTAGCAAACGTAACAATATCGTTTGACATTACAGCGCCACCGTCTGCATCTGTAACAAGTATTGTTCCTGTTATCTGCATATCAAGTACTTTCTTACCGCTATCTATTTCAGGAACACCCATAGGCGCTTGCATCTCTAAAAATGACGTACAATTAAAAGTTTTTGTTACAGCGGTTTCTTGCTGCGTCTCATCATTTAATTTTTGTATTTGTTCACTAATAGCAAACCGCTGATAACCTAACAAACGTTTCATTTCATTAAGAGTTTTTTGTCGCTGTTCTTCCGGGAACCACACAACACGAAAGTTTAATGTTACCGTTAAAGTTTCAGAACGCACGTCTGATATAGCGAACGGAACTCTTGTCGCTTGCAATGTGCAAGGTGTTTTCCAACTGTCGTCAATCGGTGTAGCAAGACAATTTGCTTTCATAACAAACGTAGAACCTAAGACGCTGTTATAGTAAGCAGCAAGCGCATCTAAATCTATCAAACCATAATCTTTATTAAAATAAGTCATTTTTTCATTACCTCTAAACCAAGTGATTGAATTCGTTTAATAAATTCAATATTACTTTTCTTCTGCCACCCTTTTTTACGGCTATGCAGTTCCGTATAAGGTGCATACGGCGCATTTGGATGACCAACCTCACATACGCTCGCTTTGTTTGTCAACAGCGTTTGTATGCCGTTTAATTTCAAGTTACCAGGATAAGGCGATGCGCCTCTTGGTCCTGGATATTTTGCGCCATCACGAACGGGAGCATTGTTTTTCAATACTGTTGTTAGTTCGTAAGTCAACATACCAACTGTAATTTTTGCAGGCATTATTGTAACTCCAAAATATATTCATCATTATTACCCTTTTGATAATCAGCAAGCCACGGCACATCTGCTTTACGAATTTTAAGAAATGTCAAAGCGTATTCAATACCTTCAACAAAAATATTGTCTACGTAAGGTTTCAGCGTTTTAACACGATTATCATTCGTTTTGATTTGATATTTTTGACTACCGCTTGCAATTCCACCTGCTTCAAAACCGCCGCCATTCTCTCTTGGAATATATTCTCTTGCTTTGAACTTGAACAGTTCTTTGCCTGTTTCGCTATCGGTTGCAATACAATCTAAATTGAAATTATGTAGAAAGCGTAAGTTATTCATTATTAACCTCCCGCGTATAAAATATCAATAGGTGCGCCTTTTAGAATGTTAATAACTTTTGGCGCAAACATTTTCGTTAAGATTTCTTGCTGCTCTTTGCTGTCTACGGAATTGCCATCGCCTTGAAGCATACCGTTCCACGAGCCTACATCACCAAAATTGTACATGTATTCAAACTGCGCGAATAAAGCCTTCTTAATTGGTCTTTCTAATTGTGTTCTATATTTTTCAATAATTCTTCGCTTTATATCCTCGTTAAACGTAGGGTAAATAAGCACGTCAAAAACATAGCTATGCGCACTAATTAGCGTTTTTTTTATTTCTGTTGTAATGTCAATGTTAAGTATATCTTTAACTTCTTCTTCGGTTAATTCCACGGGATATTCATATATAGCATTTAACATACAGATACACCTCCTAGCCAATCACGTAATAACGCATAAGCCTTTGCGCTTGCTATTGGACATTTTTTAACAGTCATACCTGTTAGGTTTTCACCGAAACCGAGGTCACCTGCTTCACGCTTATTATATTTCGTATTTTTTATCGAACCTAACGATTGCATTGTCATAAACTGCTTATCTGATACCGATGAGATTTCTTTAAGCAAAATGCCCAATGCGTTTTCAACTTGCGCTTCTTTTATGCATTCAGGAATACTGATATTTTCTCCAATAAACATTGACATATAAGTTGGTGATAAGTTACTATTTCCACTTCTTAAACGTGGAAATGCTAATGGTTGATTTACAAGTCGCTTGCGTCCTATAAACGGCAAACGCTCTATTTCTTGCAAGCTCGCTTTTAAGTAGCTTCCTTTCTCAATATCAGTTAGTACTGAAAAATGCACTCTTAATGGATAGAAAGGACTAAAATGATTTTCTATGTAATCATCAGCAAATAAGATTGTTGCATATGTATTTATATTTTCTTCTAGCATAGCTTTAACCTCGCTAATTTAATAATACCTGTTGTGGAATTGCACCACATATTAAAACTTTACAGGCATAAAAAGGACAAGCACACACTTGTCCTTTTAAGTTAAATAGTATTAGAAAAAGAAACGGCTATTCCACCGCCCCTTTTTTCTTTTTTAGTTTTTCATTTTCGGCAAGTATTTTATTATAATCTTCGATTGAAACAGTTTTACCTGCCGTTGCTGATTTAAGCACTTCACCTTTCTCATCAATTTGGTCGTATCCTTTGTTTAAGAAAGATGAAAGCTCGCTTTCATCAATAGTCAATTCAGCATTACCCTTTTTTACTATAGCACTCATAATTAACCTCCTTAAACTGCCGTATGAAATGCGATTGCATCTTTACGTTGATTGAGAATAAATACATCTTCAAATGCTTCCTCAAAGTAATAATACTGTCCGTTTGTCAAGGCCGATGGATTATCAAGCAAAGCCTGTGAATATTGAGTGACAGGCAGTACTGAAAGCGGATGTACAAACATCATATTGATTTGTTTTGCCGAAGCACCTGGTACAGCACCATCTGTAAAATTGTAAGCTGTTTTCATTCTGCTTGATGGAATTCTCTTGATTGTAAGGTCATCGATACGTTTAATCGTTCTTGAAACTTCTTTGTCTTGCGCTGCCATATAGCGTTGCAATTCAACCGCATTTTTGATAAGTGTGTTGTATTCGGGAGTTACATAAAGAATTCTGCCTTCTTCGGGCACTTCCGCTTCATCCATTGCTTGCATCACCGAATCGATATAAGCAAGAATAGTTGATTTTGTCATAGCAGTTGTATTGGCTGTTCCGCCCAACGCTGCCCAATCGGTAAATACCTTTGATGCAAGGTAACAATCCATTTCTTTGAACTTTTGCGTTTCATTAAATGTTTTTGTTATGTTCTGCAACGTGAGTACCATATTTGATTGATTGATATCTTGTGGGTGAACAAGTGTATCCCAAATGCGGTGGTTTGAAAGTGTCTTAGATTCCCAGTCGTTTGAATGACGTTGTGACGGTGTTTTAACTGAACCACGAGAACCGTTTACACGTCCAGTAGTTGTCAGTACAGGCAAAAATATTGTATTTGCGTGGGCTTCATCTACTTTGTAAACTGATTTATTGGGAGTGTTCCACAAATCGCCGAAATGAAGTACTTTAGGGAATGCGTTTGCTAACGCTGATTGATACTGTTTTGCATAGTTAATTGCCATTTTAGTTAGTCTCCTAATTTTTTATTTTTGATTTGGTGTGTTGACGGCTGTAAATCCAAAGTCCCAAGCTCCGCCGCCGTCAGGAGTGGGTGGATTAGCAGGTGAACCTGTTCCGCCTGGTGTTGCATCGTTACCGAAAAGAAATGCTTTATTTTTCGTCAGCTCTTTCATCTGTTCGTCAAGTCCAATGAATTTGCCGTCTTGTAATGAGATAGCATCTGTTTTCAAATGTGGCATAACCGAAAGAATATCTTTTGCCTTATAAGTGTCTTTCAATTCGCCGTTAAGCGCAAAATCAAACGCTTGTTTTTTTAACTTAGCTTCCCACTCTTTTTGAGTGTTTGCGTTGCCATTTTGCAAGTCAGTGATTTGCTTTTTCAATTCTTCTGAAAGTCCTGCCATCTTGCCGAGTTCGGAAATCTGCTTGTCACGTTCAGCAATCTGTGCTGAAAGGTCTGTTACTTTTGCGTTCTCTGCCGCATACTTGTCTTTTGACACAAACTCGCCATCTGCAAGATTGCCAAGTCTTACCTTGTCATTGCCTTTAAGGGCTGTTTCCACTTGCGAATATAATTCGGGGGTTAGGTACTGCTTCAAAAATTCCATATATTGCTCCTAATGCTCTTGTTTTTATATGAGGTGTCTCCTCTGCACTGCCAGTTTATATGCCGTGGTCGGGCAAATTTGTGGGTTTATATGTCATCACGGGACAAAAATTATGTATAAAAAAAGACAGCCTTGCGACCGCCTTGTTTTAGCATTAAAAAAGCACCCCCGTTTAGAGTGCTTTTATTTATACATTAAATTATACTTGCAATTGTTACATATTTCTCGCCAATTATCAATAGCAAATACTTCTTTTGGCGCATAGTTATCAGGAGCAGCATTTTCAGCTACCGAGGCAATAACAAAACAATCAATGTTGTTATTAATTTTCCTCTTCAATAAGGGGCATTCTACCATTATTGGTTCTCGTCTTTGTTCCATTGTTGTATAACTCCTAATATAATATTGGAATCATCATCGTATTGCTCTACCTTAAATGAGGTTCTAATTATGTTGTTTTCAATATCAACATAACTTGCTCCTTTCTCGCCGTAAT
Source organism: uncultured Eubacteriales bacterium (assembly GCA_964394885.1). GTDB lineage: Bacteria > Bacillota > Clostridia > Oscillospirales > Acutalibacteraceae > RZYX01. The sequence continues at coordinate 6,161 of CAYMZO010000034.1, forward strand.
ATCTTTCATATTGACCATTCCAAACAGTCTTTGAAATCTTCGCTTCTTTGATTAACTGTTTTGCTTCCTGCTCTTTAACACCGTGCTTGCGTTCCGTATTAATATGATAATCATCAAAACTAAGTTCCTCAATATGTACTAACTCTTTTGGCGGTATATGTATATTTCCCTTAACACCTTTTTGTTTAAGTTCTACTGCTCTCTTATGGTCGACAGGTGAGGCTTTGGGGTTTTCTACAACATATTCTTTGTATTCTTGAAGACTATCAAACTTTGTACTATTATTATACTTCAAATCTTGGAAGTCGGCAAGGCTTTCGGGCATATTCTCTTTGCCAATCGTTTCTTTCCAACGATTATATTGATTGTAGTCACGTACTGCATAATGGCTCTTTTTATATGCAAGGCTCTCTTTGTCTGAACGTAACGCTCTACGTAAACTTCCAAGATTACTATATTGCATATCCTTGCCAAGCACGGCTTTCATTTCATCCCAACGGTATTGCTCATCGTTGGCTCTACGCATTATGTTCTGCCATTCTTGATATGCTCTTGCTTGTGCGGTTGTTCTTTTATCTCCCTCAAATGGACGATTGCTAAACACTTGCTTTTTTGCGTTTTCTTCATTGCTGTGCAAAACTTCAAAATACGCCCTGAACTCGCAACGGCAATTTGGGTGTATAAGATCATAACCATTTTTGAGTGGCGAATTTGGTCCGTCTCTTAAAGGTGGATAACGCTTATCTTCTCCACTAACTGAAAAAATTCTGCCTCGATATTGAGCGCAGACATCGCACGTAACCGCATTTCCTATGCATTCAACCAAGTCCGTTCCGAATTCCTTTGACATACGCAAGTTCTCAGCATTAGCGCTTTCTGTTCGTGCCGAGCGACAAACCATCGTTGCATATTTGTCTACTCCGACTTGTGCACCGTTCCCGTATTTAACACTTAAACAGCCGTTTGCTTTAAGACGCTCCGTAAGTTCGTTAATTGCCGCACTAACGGTGTTTGCGTCCTTATCCGCAAGTTTGTGCAATGTCGCGTTCACTTCGTGCTGTAAGCCTTGTGTTACACCAACAAGTCGACCTCGTAGTTCAAGAAAGTTTTGTCTATACACTGCTGTCTTTTGCGAATCATTTGCTTTTCGTTCTAAAATATCCGCCGCCACTTTTTGATTTTTTATATCAAGTCCCGATGCTGTAAGGTCTTTAACAGTAAACGCCCTTCCATTAAAAATAGACGCTAAGTTATTGATGAACTTGTTTTGGCTTTGATAAATTCCGCTGTTTACCTCTTTTTCTAGTGCATTCGCATTTAGCGTATTGAGCTCAATTGCTACAGTTTGTAATGTCTTTGTAAATCTTTGTTTAATTATTTGAGGTGATTGACCTTTAAGCGAGTTGATTATAGTTTGTTCTGCAACCTGATATGCTTTTGTAAGGTCAATACTGTTGTTGCTATTCGGTATCTTCGGTTTGTCCGCCATTTCCGCCACCGCCTATATTACCAAAACCGCCACCCTGTCCGAGAGAAAAGCCACTAGCTAAATCTGCAGACTGTTCTTCTCGTTTTGCTTCTACTTCGTCTTTTGCGTCTTCATCACTAAAACCAAAATGATCTTTAAGCAATCTTGAACGAGTAAACAAAGTTGATTTACGATTTGCTATCTCAGTTTCTCTATATTCGTTAGTAGGTAGTCCATCATTCCATTGCACAGACAACTCGTCTTCTGACACCCTCGTGTAACCTATTTCAGACATTAACGATATTGCTTTCTTAACGCTGTCGGTTAGGTCATCTGTCATTCGTCTTGCTTTCAACTTTGCGTTTGTCATTCTTGTCTCTAACGCTTCAAACCCTTGCGAAGCTCCAAAAGCATCATCATTTAAGACAGCACCCATTTGTGACAAACTGAATAAATGCTTTTCCAATTTTTCAATTTGCGTATGATTAGCTTGAAATGAAGCGTCCCAAGTCATATAACCTGGTGGTTGTTCTCCGTTTCCAACTTCAACAAATGAACCTACTGCGAAAGACCAAGATCCGTCTCGGTTTTGTTTAACCGATGACGATGGACCGTATGGAGTAGGTGCGCTGTGTTTATCAAGAACAAAGTCTTCAATAGCATAACGAACTTGAAGTTCTGCGACAATTGATACGATTATGTCATAGTCGCTTATGCCAAAAACACTATCGCTAGGTACAAAGTTTTGAAATGGTATAACGGCAAAATCACTTAAACCCGTTTGCTCTACTGGATTTCCCTCAACTGGAATTTCTGAGCCTATCTTATAGCTGTCATATTTGACAACTCTTGAATTTTGCAATCTTGCTTGATTGTTTGGCTGTCCGTCTTTTAATTCAAAACGGCGACGGCTATATCTGCCTTTTTCGTGAATTTGGACATTAAGAAAAACTTTATCCTTGCCCCAAATAGTATCTTGTTTTTCTACCCAACACAAACAATGTTGTATAATGTCGTTTGTTTCACGGTCTACGATTGGAAACCATAATTCAGGCGAAACAACAGTACAGTTTCCCTTACCTTTTTTGTCTTTGTATATACGAATAAGCGCATCGCCGTAACGAGATGCATCGCATATCGCTGAACGCAAACGTTGAGAAAATTTGCAATGTGATTTGATATCATTGACTGCATCAGTTCCGCTTATTGTCGGTGGGTCGCCTGCAAGCAAGTCCATCGTTTTAGTACTAACTAATTGAAAGTAGTTAAAATCAACCCCAAACTCTGCATCTCCCAATGTATAACCTAGCACTGTAAATTTATCAGCAATTTGGCGCAATCGTGTTTTATACGATGCAAAAACTATATCTAGATCGCCTTTGAACATAGCTTTATGGTCACGGTAATCTGCTAAGCGTTCTATTTCGCTTGTCGGGGGAAAGGCTTTTCCTGTTGAAAGCCAGTTTATATCGTAAAGCATACGCTTATCTCCTTTTTAATCTTTTATCTTGGTTAAAGACTGCGTATCTCTCCGCATCCATAACGTCATCGTTTACTTTGACAGGTAAACCTGTTTTCTCATCCCAAACATATTCTGACTGTTGTTTATCGTATTGGTCTATACCACCACGATATATTAAAAGAGTGCGTGCCTTTTTTCTTTCGGCAACACACTCTATTCCACTTTCTATTGATTTATCGATAGGAGGACACCAACATCCTATATCCCTAAATTTTTGAATGTTATCAGGTCTTGCGCTATCACAGTAAAACGGTATCCCGTATCCGTAATTTTTAATAACAGATGTTGCCTTGTTTTGCCACCAATCGATACCTTTGTGCTGCGCTGTAATTTCTTTTATAAGAACACATACACCATTATCCGCCGCCGTTTCACCAAAAAGAAGCAAACAACCTTTATGCTCATAACCCCAGTCAACACCAACAAAGTAACTTGATATTTTAGGAAGCTCATCAATGTAGTTTGCAGACGATATATCTTGATAAACAATACCCTCGGCGGTTGCCCACAATCCATCTATCTTTCTATTATAAAAAACGCCGCTTGGTGTTGTAGCGATAAGATTGTCTTTGTATGACTTAGATAAAAATGGATTATCAAATAAACACCAATGAAAGCATTTAATTTTACCATTGCTTTCCGCCACCTTATCTATGTAGTCAACCTTTAACCAATGCTGCGGACCGCCAGGGTTACTATCAACTATGATATGCGCCACGAATTCATCGTCAGCAGAACATCGCTTAGTTATTTCGTCAAATACTTCTCTATGTGCAAGCGAACCTTCATTGATATAGGCGCCGTATGCTGTCATACCTGTTATTGGCTTCAACTGTCCAATATCATCGTGTCCAACACAGCAACACAACACTCCAAACAAACGAAATTGATTAAACTTATTAAGCGTAAAATCAAAGCCGTATTTTTGTGTTAAAGGATTAAGTATGTTTCGTACAATGTTACCAATGCTCGCCCCTGCAATAATATACAATGGGTCTCTTATGCCTTTTCGGCGAGCGTGAGCACTAATGCGTTGTAATTCATCCAAACATAAATCATTGTCGATTATCGTCTTGCCTGTTCGGACAGCTCCGTGATTTATGAGCATGTAGTAATCGTGCGTGTAATGAAATCGGAGTACCTCTTGTTGTTTGCGACTATAAAGTTTATCAAGTGCTTGTTGGTTCATCTTCAGCAAACGCCCTCCTCATATCACCAAATACTCTAGCAACTGCCTCTTCAGCTGCTTGATTACCTCCGTCTCTGTCCATTCCAAGAGCCAAACGCTGTCCTTTCTGTATCTTTTGTAAGCTATCTACTGCTTTCTCTATGTTATATACATTTACTTTATTTCCACTTACAGACTGTTTAATAAGTTTTTCTATGACAGTAGTTGCTGATGCATAAAGTGATAAATGTTTTTTATTTATTTCACTTGCTGTAAATACTTGATTGTCTATTGTTGCCTTTGTTATTCGGTCGGACTTAAGACGGTCTTTGGTCTGTTTTTCTTCAACCCATCCTTTTGCCTTTTCTTTTAGCGTTTTATAGGACATGTTTTTCTTTTCTGCAAACTCTTTTAACGTCTTATAATCGCCCGTGATAAATTCTCGGTGGAGTTTATTCCAATCGTACTTCACAAGCGACCACCTCCTACTCACTAATCACTCTTAAAAGCATCTCTCATATTATTAAATAATACTTCTACATTACTCTCTATATCTTTGTTATATATATTATCTGTCTGCCCTAGATACTGCTTGCCTAAAAATATAGCCATTGAGGCATTCTTTTCAGATAACTTAAACTGATTACGTCTTAATGAAATTTTTCCACTTGATGAATACTTTTTATATA
>CAYMZO010000035.1:0-10975 GCA_964394885.1 uncultured Eubacteriales bacterium
CGTGAAACATACGATGATGTATTGAGAAATGATGTTTTTAGATTATTTTTTATTTAAAAGGCCCCATAATCCTTAAATAAAACTGTATAATTGACACATTTATTCAGTTAATTTTATTTAAGTTTATGAGGTCTTTATATTATTATTTATATCACCGTTCAAACATCATTTCTCAATACATCATCGTATGTTTCACGGTTAATTATTACTCTTGACTCTCCGTCCTTAACCATAACCGCAGCAGGTCTTGGAATTCTATTGTAATTTGATGCCATTGAATAATTGTATGCACCTGTTGAAAGTACTGCCAAAACATCACCCGGTTCAACTTCTTGCAAATCTGCATTTTCTTGAATTAAGTCTCCGCTTTCGCAACACTTTCCTGCAACTGTAACCTTTTGTGTTTTTGGCTCGTTTGCCTTATTTGCACACATAATTTCATAGCTTGATTGATATAAAATATAGCGTGGATTATCTACCATTCCTCCGTCGATTGAAACGTAGGTTCTAACGTTTGGAATTTTTTTCACATTTCCAACTTTATAAAGAGTTATACCTTCTGAACCGATTATCGACCTTCCCGGCTCAATCAATATTTTAGGAGTTTTGATGCAAAGGTCTGAGCAAGTTTTATTTACCACCTTTGCCACCTTGCTCATATATTCTTTATATGCCACAGGCTTATCGTCAGACAAATACTTTATTCCAAATCCACCGCCAAGATTAAGCTCGGAAATTTCTATATCTGTCTCCTCTTTAATCTCTGCAATAAACTTAACCATAACCTCGGCAGCGTGTTCAAATGGCTCGACGTCGAAAATATTTGAACCGATATGGCAGTGAACACCATAAAGTTCTATGTTTTCCATTGTCTTTGTAAGCTTTACCGCTTCCATAGCTTCTCCGGTTTCAAGAGCAAATCCAAACTTTGAATCTATTTGTCCTGTTCTTATAAAGCTATGTGTATGTGCATCTATGCCCGGCTTTATTCTAAACATTATCTTTGCGATTTTATCATGTGAATGAGCAAGGTTGTTGAGCATATTAAGTTCTGTAATATTGTCTACAATAATTCTTCCAACATCGTTTGAAAGAGCAAATTCAAGCTCATCCTTTGTTTTATTGTTGCCGTGAAAAAAGATTTTGTCGGCAGGAAAGCCTGCTTTTAGTGCAGTATGCAATTCTCCGCCGGAAACAACGTCGAGCCCCATATTTTCAGATGCACAAATTCTACACATTTCGAGGCACGAAAACGCCTTACTTGCGTAAAGTACAAGACCTTTACCATCGTAGTTATCCTCTATTGATTGTACGTAATCACGGCAATTTTGCCTTATCTGAGTTTCGTCAAACACATAAAGTGGTGTGCCATACTTTTCAACGAGTTCAGTTGTATCACAACCACCTATTGAGAGATGACCGTTTTTATTTATTGATAGACATTCCGAAACAAACATTATTATATACTCTCCCTTTCAACATCTCAAACAACTTATATTATCTCACTATTATCCCAATGAGCTCTCAATTGCAGACTTGATTTTATCCGAACCCTCTCCGGTTTTTGCCGAAAAAGGTATAATCTGTTCCACCTTAAATTCCGAAAGCTCATCCGCCAAACTTTCAAGCTGATTTTTATACTCGGTTTTATTAAGTTTATCGCTCTTAGTAAGTGCAACAATAAAAGGTATATTCATTTGACTTAGAAAATCAAGCATTTGAAAGTCATCTTTTGTTGGGCTATGCCTCATATCTATAAGTTGCACAACAAGCCTTATATCCCTATCTGAATTAAAATAGGATTCCATAAGCTTTGACCAACGTATTTTTTCACTTTGAGACACCTTTGCATATCCATAGCCCGGCAAATCTACAAGTCTGACATTACCGACCTTAAAAAAGTTTATAGTTACAGTCTTTCCAGGTGAAGAGCTAACTCGTGCCAAAGCTTTTCTATTTAATATTTTATTTAGCAAAGAGGATTTTCCAACATTCGACCTACCCGAAAAAACTATTTCAGGCATATTGGATTTTGGCAACTGCTGTGAAGTTCCAAACGATGTTTCAAATTCTGCATTGTCAAATCTCATAACTTACACCAACATTTTCTTTGTATGTTTTTTTGTATTCCTGCTTTGCACTTGAAGATTTTATCAGTGCCACTTCAAGCACTTCGTTTAGATTTTTGGCAGGAATAAACTTTACTGCATTTTTAACTGCATCGTCTATTTCTGCAATATCAGATATATTATCATCTGGAATTATTATTGTTTTTATTCCTGCTCTATATGCAGCCATAGACTTTTCTTTAAGTCCGCCGATTGGCAACACTTTACCACGAAGTGTTATTTCGCCGGTCATTGCTACATTGCCATAAACCGGTACTTTTGAAAGTGCAGAGACCAAAGCAGTAGTCATTGTAACGCCTGCAGACGGCCCGTCTTTTGGCACTGCTCCCTCCGGAACGTGAATATGTATATCTTTTTCTTTATAAAATTTGTCATCAATTCCAAGCTCGTCTGCTCTGCTTCTTATATAGCTTATCGCTGCCTTTGCAGACTCTTTCATAACGTCTCCAAGCGAACCTGTAAGTTCAAGGTTGCCCTTTCCGTTCATAACAACAACCTCAACCTTAAGCATTTCACCGCCCACAGAAGTCCACGCAAGTCCATTGACAGCTCCAACTTCATCTTCCAGCATTTCTTCCTGCTTAAATTTTACAGGTCCCAGAATATCTTCTAAATCCTGTGGCTTAACTGTTTTCTTTTTAAAATCGTCCTTTGCAATTCCAACAGCAGTTTTTCTGCAAATATGTGCAATTTCTCTTTCGATCTTTCTAACTCCTGCCTCTCTTGTATATCCATCAATAATAGCTTTTAAAGCCTCATCTGTAATCTTTAAATTGGATGCTTTTAATCCGTGTGCTTTAAGTTCCTTTGGCACAAGATGTTTTTTGGCTATATTAAACTTTTCCTCGTGAGTATAGCTGTAAAGGTCAATTACTTCCATCCTATCGAGCAACGCAGGAGGAATGGTTGATTTGTCATTTGCAGTTGTTATAAACAGTGCCTTGCTTAAATCAAACGGTATTTCTATATAATGGTCAACAAAGGCATTGTTCTGTTCACCATCAAGTGCTTCAAGAAGTGCTGAAGACGGATCGCCCTTAAAATCAGAACCAAGTTTATCTATCTCATCAAGCAATATCAAAGGATTACTGCTCTTTGCACTAATAACAGCATTTATAATTCTTCCCGGCATTGAACCTATGTACGTTTTTCTATGTCCTCTGATTTCAGCTTCATCACGTACTCCGCCAAGAGATATCCTTGTGTATTTTCTATTCATTGCCTTTGCAAGACTTTTTGCAATAGAAGTTTTACCAACTCCGGGAGGTCCTACAAGGCAAATAATTTGACCTGTTATATCAGGAGATAGTTTTCTGACTGCAAGCAGTTCAACAATTCTCTCCTTAACCTTTTCAAGACCATAATGGTCTTTATCGAGTATTTTCTGTGCCTTATTAAGGTCAAGATTATCTTTTGTATATTTTCCCCAAGGAAGTGAAAGACAGGTATTTATATAACTCCTTACAACAGTTGCTTCTGCTGAAGATGATGTGCCCATTCTTGCAAGTCTGTCGCATTCCTTAAGAAGCTTCTGTTTACTATCCTCATCGCACCCTTCAAGCTCCATTATGCGTTCTCTATACTCTTCGATTTCTGTTATTCCGTCTTCACCATCATTAAGTTCAATAGAAATGGCTTTCATCTGTTCACGAAGATAATAGTCCTTTTGATTTTTGTCAACCTGTTCTGTAACTCTTCTTGCAATATCATCTTCAATTTCTAAGAGTTCCGTTTCTTTTGAAAGTATTTTATTTATTATTTCAAGACGTTTTACAGGATTAAGTTCCTCAAGCACATTTTGCTTTTCATGATACTCAATAGAAAGAGTTGATGCAATATAGTCTGACAACGAACCTGCATCTTCATCTGCCATTATGCTAAGCATTATATCCGGCGACATTTTTGGCACAACGTCAGAATAGCGGTCAAACAACTCCTTTGTATGTCGGACAAGTGCAATCTCATAGTCCTTTTGCTTAGCGGGAATTTTAGTTGTTCTCTTTTCCTTAATACTTCCGTAAAGGTAATCAAGCCCTTCATAAAATTCATCTATTTGTCCTCGCCTTACACCTTCAACAACAACACGAATAGCATTGCTATTCGGCAGACGTACAATCTGGCGAATTTGTGATACGACTCCGGTTTTATGTAAATCAGAAAGCTGTGGGTCATCTGTTTTAATATCTTTTTGTGCAACCAAAAACAACTGTTGCTTTTCTTCCATTGCTGTTTTTACCGCAGCAATAGATTTTTCTCTTGCCACGTCAAAGTGTAAAACCATATCCGGAAATACAACAAGACCCCTCAACGCAACAATAGGTAAATTCTCTTTTATTAGTTCTGTTCTGCTCATAATATATCTCCATTGCGGTAATTTGTTAAAATAACTTTGTAAACTATTTGAATATTATATATTATTTTTATTCTATAATCAACAAGTAACAACAAGTAACGCCCTTTTAGATTGCTAAAAAAATATAAAAAATAAGCGGGGAAACTTCCCCGCTATAAGTTTTATTGAATTTTCTCAGGCTGTTCCACGACTCTTTTTAGGTTGTGCCGGTGATGAAAAAAGCTTTGTTGGCTTTTTGTTTGGATTCTTTTCAAGAACCGGTGGAAGTTCCTCATTTACACAACTCGGTGTAACTGTAACCTTCTCTATCGTATGGTCAGACGGAATATCATACATAATCGGCAAAAGTACTTTTTCCATTATTGAACGAAGTCCTCTTGCTCCTGTCTTCTTTTCCAAAGTCTGGTCAGCAATTGCTTCCAATGCAGAGGTTTCAAAATCCAGTTCTACCTCATCCATTTTAAACAGCTCTTTATACTGCTTTATAAGTGCATTTTTAGGCTCTGACAAAATACGGACAAGGGCTTCCTTATCGAGTGCTTCAAGTGCTGTAATAACAGGAATTCTTCCAACTATTTCAGGAATAAGCCCAAATTTTACAAGATCCTGCGGAATAACATTTGCCATTGCTTCAGTAAGATCCATTTCCTTCTTGGCTCTTACCTTAGCTTCAAATCCAATTACGGAATTGCCCATACGTTTCTCTACAACCTTTTCAATGCCGTCAAAAGCACCACCGCAAACAAAGAGTATGTTGGTTGTATCAACCTGAATAAACTCCTGCTGTGGATGCTTTCTTCCACCTTGTGGAGGAACATTAGAAACTGTACCTTCAAGAATTTTAAGAAGTGCTTGCTGAACGCCTTCGCCACTTACATCACGTGTAATTGACGGGTTTTCGGACTTCCTTGCAATCTTGTCAATTTCATCAACATAGATAATTCCCATTTGTGCTCGTTCAACATCATAATCAGCCGCCTGAATAAGCCTAAGTAAAATGTTTTCAACATCTTCACCGACATATCCGGCTTCTGTAAGAGTGGTTGCATCTGCAATAGCAAACGGAACATCAAGAATTTTTGCAAGAGTCTGTGCAAGCATAGTCTTTCCGACACCAGTGGGTCCTAAGAGTAACACATTACTCTTTTGAATATCAACATCGGAATAGTCTCCATAGAATATTCTTTTGTAGTGATTATAAACCGAAACGCTCAATGAAATTTTTGCATTTTCCTGCCCGATGACGTACTCATCCAGCATAGCCTTTATCTCATGTGGTTTAGGCAAAACTTTTTTTGTTTTTATCGCTGCTTGCTTTTTATGATGTGGTGCATCCTCATCAATAATATCCTGGCAAAGAGTTACACATTCATCACAAATAAAGACTCCGGGACCTGCAATTAACTTTTCAACCTGATCCTGAGTTTTATTGCAAAACGAACAGCGAATCACAGAATTATCTCTTTCATCATCTCTCGGCATCGGGATACCTCCATAGATTTATCTCTTTAAAAGAACCTTATCAATAAGTCCGTACTCAAGGGCTTCTTGAGCACTCATAAAGTTATCACGCTCTGTATCCTGTGCAATTATCTCAATTGGTTTACCTGTATTTTCTGCAAGAATTTTGTTCAAATTCTCTTTTGTCTTGAGAATATGGTCTGCAACTATTTTAATATCTGTTGCCTGACCTTTTGCTCCGCCTGATGGCTGATGTATCATAATCTCACTGTTTGGAAGAGCAAATCTCTTACCCTTTGCTCCTGATGAAAGCAAGAATGCTCCCATACTTGCGGCAAGACCCATACAAATTGTTGAAACATCGCACTTGATATATTGCATTGTGTCATAAATTGCAAGGCCGGCACTTACCGAACCTCCGGGGCTGTTAATATAAAGGCTTATATCCTTCTCTGCATCCTGTCCTTCAAGATACAAAAGCTGTGCAACTACAAGGCTCGCACTTGTATCATTAACCTCCTCTGAGAGAACAACAATTCTGTCGTTCAACAAACGTGAGAATATGTCGTATGAACGCTCACCCCTATTGGTTTGCTCTATAACATAAGGCACTAAACTCATAAAAATATAACCTCCTTATATCAATTATTACCATAATTTATAACATTAAACTAAATTATTCTTCTTCTGTCTTTTTAGTTGCTGCTTTTTTTGTAGCAGGCTTCTTTGCAGCAGGCTTTTTCTCTGCTGTTTCATCAGCTGCTTTTTTAGTTATTGTCTTCTTTGCAGCAGGCTTTTTTGCAGCAGGCTTTTTCTCTGCTGTTTCATCAGCTGCCTTTTTAGTTGTTGTCTTCTTTGCAGCAGGTTTTTTTGCAGCAGGCTTTTCCTCTGTTATTGTTGCTGTCTTCTTGATTATCTCAAGAGCTTCTGTTGTTTTAAGGCTTGCAGTTGCATCATCAACAGGAACTGCCTTTTTAACAACGTCAGCTTCAATGCCATACATCTCTGCAAGTCTCTTATATTCTTCTTCAATAGCTTCATCTGAAACTTCAACTTTTTCAAGCTCGATGACCTTGTCAAGAGCAAGATTAATCTTGACCTGTGTTTCTGATCTTTCACGAAGGCTATCACGGAATGACTCTTTTGTCATACCTGTGAATTGAAGATATGTGTCCATATCCATTCCCTGTGCCTGCATACGATATGCAAACTCATTCATACTTTCGTCCATTCTTCTTTCAATCATAGCCTGTGGAATTTCAGCCTTTACAAGACCTGCAAGTTGCTCAAGAAGTTGATCATCAACAGATGCATTAACCTCATCCTGCTTTCTTTGCTCAGCCTGCTTGCGAAGGTCAGCTTTAAGGTCAGCGATTGTATCAAACTCGCTAACGTCCTTTGCAAACTCATCATTAAGCTCAGGAAGTTCCTTTTGCTTAATTTCGTTTATCTTAATTTTGAAAACTGCATCTTTGTTTGCAAGATTCTCTGCATACTCTGCTGGGAAAGTTACGTTAATGTCAAATTCTTCGTCTTTCTTATGTCCGACAACCTGCTCTTCAAATCCCGGAATAAATGCACCTGAACCGATTGTAAGGTCATAATTTTCTGCCTTACCACCTTCAAAAGCCTTACCATCAACAAAGCCCTCAAAGTCAATAGCAACCATATCGCCATTTTCAACAGCTCTGTCTTCAACGCTTATGAAACGTGCACTTCTTTCAAGCATTTGATTTACTTGCTCATCAATTTCTGCATCTTCGACTGTTACAGGGACTTTTGTAGCTTTAAGTGATTTGTAATCTCCGAGTTCAATCTCAGGGCTTACTGTAACCTTAAGCTTTATAAGAGCGCCTTCCTTGCCGATTTCAGGAACTTCAACGTCATAAGGCATATCTACTATTTTAAGATCGCCCTCTTTTACTGCTCCCTCAACAGCATCAGGATAAACAATCTCAATTGCATCCTCATAGAAAATTTCTGCACCATAGAGCTTTTCAATCATTGCTCTTGGAGCCTTTCCTTTACGGAATCCTGGAACTGCTATTCTGTTCTTGAGCTTATTGTATGCTTTTTGAACTGCTTGCTCAAAAGCCTCTGCATCTATAGAAATTTCAAGCTCATAAACATTTGTGTCAATTTTTTTTGAAGTCTTTAAACTCATTTAAATATCCTCCTGTTTCCTTAACTTCATTAAAGATGAATTAAACTAATTCATTATATCAGAATTTATTTTGAATTTCCACTGTTTTTTAATCTTTAAAATATATTTTAAAATTTTTCAATGATTTTGGGGCAAAATTCTAAAGAATCCGCCGAAACCACATCAAATTTCACACCATTATGCACACCTCTAAATGCTCTTTTTAAGGAATCACCGTGAAGATGTCCGTAATAACAGCGTTTTATACCTTTTTCTTCCAACAGATTTAATATCGGTTCGCAAAGCGAAACTTCATTTATTGGAGGATAATGCAAAAAAACAATTATTTCTTTGCCTGTTTTTTCAGCAGATTCTATTGACATTTTCAGTCGTCCGACCTCTCTTGCAAGCACCTTTTCAATATCATCTACATTATCATCATAGAACCAACCACGAGTTCCGCATATCTCATAATTTCCAACCTCTATTGAATTATTAAACAAAATTTCTATTGTGTCGAAATTATTTTCTTTTAAAAAATTATTCATCTTTTTCATAGTACTCCACCAGTAATCGTGATTACCTTTTAGAATAACTTTTTTACCCGGCAAGTCATTTAAAAATTCAAAGTCAGGTTTTGCATTTTCAAGCTGCATTGCCCAAGATATATCTCCCGGAATTACAACAGTGTCTGTATCCTTAACAATAGCACACCAATTTTGCCGAAGACGTTTTGTATAATCGTTCCAGCCTCTAAAAATATCCATTGGTTTATCAGATGAAAAAGATAAATGCGTATCTCCAATTGCGAAAATTGACATTTTAATGACCTCATTTATTTTCGTTTTTTGGGTAAAATATAAGAATGAAGGGAGGTAGAAAATTATGAATAGCAATAAAATAGATTGTTCTGTTTGCAACTGTGTTCACCACGATGGTAAATGCACTTGCACAGCAGAGAATGTTCAGGTTGGCAAATGCACATCTAACACAACTTGTTGTGAAGACACAAACTGTGCTACATTTAAATTAAGAAGTGATTCTCAGTCAGCTTACTAATTTAAATATCGGCTAAAAATGGCGACGGAGTATTCCGCCGCCATTTTAATTTTAAAAAATCAAATGTTTAGCATATTAAATACTTGTTGCTGCATTGTATTTTTTTCACAAACCTGCTCAAATCTAACTCTCTTGTTCTTAAGCTCTGAAAGTTGTGGCGGAATTTTAGTTGTGGTCTTTTTAGACAACATTTCTGCAATTTTAAAATCATCCGCTTCGTTTACCGTTGGTTCAAGTGCCTCAAGAACGCTCTTTGAAAATTTATACGGACTTGCGGTTGAAACTATAACAGTAGGAATTTTATCCTCTGTCTTTTTCTGATACTGATTACATACATTTACAGCAACAGCCGTATGTGTATCACAAAGATAGTTATATGTTTCAAAAGTATCATTAATCGAAGACTTTGTTCCGTTATCATCACAAAAGCCTGCGTCAAACAATCCTTTTATTTTTTCAATAATATCATTTCCAACATCATATTTTCCGCTATTTGAAAGCTTTGACATCCAATCATTAATCCGGGCATCATCTTTTCCGCTAAGGTCAAACAGAAGACGCTCAAGATTGCTTGAAATAAGAATATCCATAGATGGTGATGTTGTTGTATGGAATGCTCTGTTTCTATCGTATACTCCGGTTGTAAGGAAATCTGTAAGAACATTATTGGCATTCGATGCACAGATAAGTTTTGCTATTGGAACGCCCATTTTTTTTGCATAATATGCGGCCAATATATTGCCGAAATTTCCTGTTGGAACGACGACATTCATAGGGTCTCCATTTTTTATTTTGCCCTGTGAAATCATATCACAATACGCACTTACATAGTATACAATCTGCGGAACAAGTCTGCCCCAGTTTATTGAATTTGCCGACGAGAACATCATATTTGAACTCTCAAGCTTTTCTGCTATTTCTGAATTTGTGAAAATAGACTTAACTCCGCTTTGTGCATCGTCAAAGTTTCCTTCAATCGCACAGACTCCAACGTTATTTCCCTCTTGAGTTGTCATTTGAAGCTTTTGCATTTGACTGACTCCGTTAACAGGATAAAAAACAAGGATTTTTGTGTTTGCAACGTCTTTAAATCCTTCAAGTGCTGCCTTTCCTGTATCTCCGGAAGTTGCAACAAGTATTACCATCTGTTTTTCAGGAACAACCTTTGATGCCGCTGTTGTAAGAAGATAAGGAAGAAGCTGAAGTGCCATATCTTTAAATGCACAAGTCGGGCCCTTCCAAAGCTCCAATACCGATGTGCTATCATTTAATGTAACAAGAGGTGCAACTGCATCCGAGCTGAACTTACCCTTAGAATAAGCTCCGCTGACGCATTTATTTATTTCCTCTTCTGTAAAATCTGTAAGATAAAGAGATAAAATTTGCTTTGCTCTTCCAATATAGTCAAGCTTAGTTAATGACTCTATATCCTCTTTTGTAATTTGTGGGAATTCTTGAGGAACAAAAAGTCCTCCATCCTTAGAAATACCCATTGTTATTGCCTGTGCTGAAGTAACACTGACACTTTTGTCTCTTGTACTTGTGTATAACATATATGCTCCCTCATTTATTTAGGATAAATTATTTACAAAGAAGTTGTAAGCATTGTTAAAGAAAACATCATCAACAACGCTCTGCGGAATGTTTCGGCTTAAAAGATAGTCGTACAGCCTTGGCATTGAATCAATACCGTTAAGCTCCATTATTAATGTGCATCCGTCAAAATCGCTTCCTATGGAAAGAGTTTTTTCCGCTCCTAATGAAAGCATCTTATAGATGTGTGCATAGACTTTATCACAACTATCTGCACCAATAAACTTACGAAACAAA
>CAYMZO010000036.1:0-10730 GCA_964394885.1 uncultured Eubacteriales bacterium
TTAATATTTTAAGCAATTCTTCCTGCGTTTTTGCAACATTACCGGGAACATAAGATTCATAATCAAAATAAAAATCTCTGCTTTTTTTATAATCGTCTAAGTCGAACGCATAAAAAATCATCGGTTTATTTTGAATGGAAAAGTCCATACATACGGAAGAATAGTCGGTTATAAGCATATCGGACAAAAGGCAAAGCTCGTGAATATTTTCATAATCAGTAACGTCAACTGCTCCGGTCAACTTTGAATTATCATTATGCACCTGTGGATGAAGCCTTATTAAAACTGCATATTGGTCATTCAGTGCATCTGATATTTTTTGTGCATCGAATGAATTTAAAAGATTTTTATCCTTTTCTTTATCTTCCCTAAATGTTGGTGCATAAAGCAAAAGCTTTTTGCCCTTACACTCCGGATATTTTTGGTCAAATTTCTCTCTTAGACTTATTATATCGTGCTTTTCAAAATAATAGTCGGTTGACGGTGAACCAAGAGGTAAGACTTGTGCAGAATCCACGCCAAATGCATTTGCATAAATTTGCTCAACAAGTACAGAAGAACAAACGACAAATGTAATCCTGCTGTTTGCTTTCTTTTCACGTTTTCTTATCTCTTCGGAAATTTCAATATCAAGCCCAAACTTTTTAAAAGCACCTTGAGCATGCCAAAGCTGAGTTATAATTGTTTTTTTATTTGGCTTTGCATAGGAAAGTGGCATAAATGTATCGTTTAGGAATATGTATTGTGCCCTTGCAAGATGCCTTGAGGAGACAGTAAAGAACTTTAATGCTCTAAAAACAGACCGCAAAAATTCTTTTGCACCCTTACCCTTAACTATTTCCAAGTCTTTACGGGTAACCATCGTTGTGCTGTATCCCCTTGCCTCTGCCTGCTGTTTAACATAGCCTAAGCTGTCGTTAAAAGAGGCATTATGCATTGAGACAAGAACAACACTTTTCTTTTTTATCCCGAAAAGCTTATACAAATTAAAGAAAATTGAATACAGAACGAAAAAAAATCTTTTCATATTATTTTTCCCATTTCAATATAGTTTTTCCTATTCTTCTATTAACATCAAGGTCAAATGCTCGGTGTATATCGTTAATGCTTCTTACCTTTACAACATCTCCGATAAGATTTTCAAAATATCTTACAGCCTGCGGATGCTCTTCGTATAGATTTACGGTTCTCTGAAAGTCTTCCCTTCCGCTTCTGCTACTTCCATACATACGCAGACCTTTTTCTAAAATCATCCTTGTGTTTATGTCTACAAAGTTCTCAGATACGCCTGTTAAGGCAATTGTACCCTCCGGATTGATATGGTCAATAATTTGATTTATGGCACTCTGTGCACCTGTTCCACCGACACATTCAAAGCCGTGGTCTATGCTTAAATCTGCCGGCACCTCTGACACGTCAAAAGTCTCTTCAGCGAATGTAAAGTAAGATAGCTTGTCAGGGTTTGTGCCGAAAGCATATATCTCCGACTGAGGCGAAACGTATTTTAAAAGCACCGCAGTAATAAATCCGAGGTTACCATCACCCCAAATTCCTATTTTATCTCTTCTGGAATGTGCAATATTATCAAATCTGGTTAGAATGTGCATACTAACGCTTACCAATTCTGTAAACGATGCAACACAAGGGTCAACCTTATCGCTTATCTTTACAAGCCTGTTGTGTGGCATAAGAACATAGTCCTGAAGAAACCCATTGTAACCGCTGGAACGAAAATAGCTTGAATGCCTGTAATTTTCAGCAATAACGCTATCTTCCTGCGTTGGAGTGTTTGGTATTGCAATTACTCTTTCGCCCGGCTTAAAATCCCCTTTTGGGTCATATACAACGTGTGCAAGGCATTCGTGTATGAGTGCCATTGGCAGTTTTTGCTTTAACACTGCTTGAGAACGAGTACCCTGATAATAACGCTGGTCAGCTTTGCAAATAGAAAGATAGTCCGGACGAATTAAAACATCTCCACAGGAAATATCAAGCTCGTTATAGGTTGTCTCTATCATTCTTGGTGCTGTAAGCTGGTATACCGCACTAATCATTAGCTATTTCCCCTTCAATCATTGTCTTTGCGACTTTTAAATCAAACGGATAAGTAATTTTCATATTAAAAACTTCGCCCTGCACAAGATGAACAGGTTCGCCTTTTATTACAAATATTTTGCAGGCATCTGTCATAACATCTTTTTCATCTTGAGTAAGACTTTCGTACAACTCTTTTAATTTTTTTGCTTTAAAAGATTGAGGTGTTTGACCCTGAAACAGTTCTGCTCTGTTAGGAACACTGTCTATAACCTCGTTATCATTACTCTGAACTATTGTGTCGGTTGCAGGGATAACGGTATCACACGCACCATATTTTACAGCAGCATCAATGTTTTCTTCAATTATTCTATGGGTTACAAAAGGACGTACTGCATCGTGTGTTACGATTATTGTATCATCGTCAAGCCCATAATTTTCTTCAATATATTTAATTGCGTTATAAAGCGTTTCGTTTCTTGTGCTTCCTCCGCTTATAACGGTTACACGGCTATCATCTTTAATTGATTTACGAAGTATATTGCTTGTATGAGAAACCCATTGCTCAGGGCAAAGAACAATCACCTTTTCAAACTTTGGGTTAACATAAAATTTCTCTACTGTATGAACAATAATAGGACTTTTTCCGAGTGTTAAAAACTGCTTTGGAGTATCTGAATTTCCCATTCTGCTACCCTTTCCACCAGCCAATACAACTGCAAAAACCATAGCGTGTTCCTCCTTATTTCTTTATCATCTTAGTATATTTATCGCAAACTTCATCTGCTGTTCCGCTTTCAACAATCTGCCCCTTTTGCAGAATTATTGCCTTGTTGCAGATTTTTCTAACCTGTTCTGTGTTATGAGAAACAAAGAGAACGGTTATTCCTGTATCTATCATTCCACGAAGCTTTGCTTCACTCTTTTTCTTGAACTTTGCATCTCCGACAGATAAGACCTCATCAAGAATTAAAACCTCGGGTGAAACCGCAGTTGCAATTGCAAATCCAAGCCTTGCTTTCATTCCCGATGAATAGTTTTTTAGTGGTACGTCTATAAAGTCTTTAAGCTCTGAAAACTCAACAATCTCATCATATTTTGACTGAATAAATTTTCTTGAATACCCCATTGTTGCACCATACAGAAATATATTTTCAGCTCCTGTATAGTTTGGGTCAAATCCCGCTCCAAGCTCTATCATAGGAGCAATTACTCCTCTGACTTTTACGCTTCCCTCAGTGGGCTTCATAACACCTGCAATAACCTTAAGCAGTGTACTTTTGCCTGCACCATTAAGCCCCATAACGCCTAATCTATCACCTTTTTCAACTGTAAAGTTAATATCCTTTAGTGCCCAAAACTCGTGATAGTGAAGCTTGCCTGTTAAAAGCTTTATTGTATATTCTTTTATATTATCTATTTTTTCGTTGTTAAGGTTGAACATCATTCCAACATTTTCAACTTTAATTACCGGCTCCGACAAATATAACCCTCCTAAGCTTATATGTGTAGAATGAACTTGTCCTGTTTCTTATAGAAAGCAAAAAATCCTAACAACAGGAAAAACAAACTTATTCCAACTGAATAATAGAACCAATTCCAGTTCCACATTTCTCCAAACAGCACACAACTTCTGAACATTGAGATAATGGAATACAGAGGATTTGCCATAAGAACGTACTGCATCCAAGTTGCAAGTTTCATTTGGCTGACATCGTAAAATATAGGTGTCATATAAAACAGGAGCATACAAAACACGTCATAAAGATATTCAATATCTCTGAAAAACACTTCAAGTGTTGCAAGCAACATTCCTATACCGATGCACAGCACAAACAGTATTATAAGCGGAACAAATGCAAGAAATATATAAGGAGTAAGCTTTAAAGGCTCGTCCGTAAATATCATATAATAAGCCATTACAGATGCCAACACCAACATTGAAATAAGGAATGTTACAAAGGTTGACATTACGTTTGACAATGGATAAATATACTTTGGCACATAGACCTTTTTTACTATTGTTGCATTTGCACGAATTGAACGCATTGCCTTTTTGGTTGCCTGCGTATAAAACTCATACAAAAGACGTCCGCAAAGCAAATAAATCGGATAATTTAAAATGTTTTTGCCCGAACCGAATATTCCACCGAATACAAGTACCAAAACAATCATTGTAAGCAACGGTTGCAAAAAGGTCCAAAACACTCCTAAAATTGAATTTCGATACTGCAATTTAATATTCTTTTTTATAAGTTCTCCAAGTAAAAATCTATATTTTAAAAAGTTTTTAAAATACTTCTTTTTTGGTTTATTTTCCTGTGTTGCGACTTGTGTCATTGGCTTTTATCCCTCCGCCACTTCCAAAAATAGCTTAGCATTGATTTTATATGAATCCTCATAAGCTTAAAATTACGTTTACTATCTCTTCCCCAAACGTGGTAAACAACTGCATCGGGAAAGAAAACTGCTCTTGAGGTTTTTCTTATCTCTCTCGTTATATCACAATCTTCAAAATACATAAAGTAGCGTTCATCAAAGCCACCAAGCTCTTTAAAGGCTGATGTTCTGAAAAACATAAAGCAGCCTGTTGCATTTTGAATATCAAAAGGCTTTGACCAGTCATCGTCGAGCATTGTATATTCACGAAGAAGCTTTCCGGGCTTTTCTTCATTTCTAAGTCTGCTTGCAAAAAGATATTTAAGCTTTGGATTACGTTTACCGAGCATTTGATTTCTTCCATCCGGAAAGCAAATTTTGGGAGATAACAAGTTTATATCGCTATGTTCCTCCATATAGTTTGCCATTTTTTCTAAAACATCCTCAGCAATTACAATATCAGGATTTATAACTGCGTGATAATCAGAATCAATTATATCAAGTACCCGATTATGACCCTTACCAAACCCGATATTTTCCCCGGTTTTTATGATTTTTAGCCTTGTTTCTGTTCCATATTCTGTTTCTAAAAGTTCAAGTGTTCCGTCTGTTGAGCCATTATCAACAACGTAAAGAGTAAAGTCTACTCCCTGTGTAAATCTTAAAAGTGTCCCTACTGTTTTCCCAATATATTTAAGGTTATTGTAAGTAACTATGCAGGCTGAAACCTTTATGCTCATAGTTTTACCTCTTACTTTCCGATAAGATTTTTGCAAATATTAATTCGCCACTGTATTTTCTGACTTAGCTTTGTTTTTCCACCGGTAAGATTATCACCGTGTAAACGATATAAAATAAGCGGCTTATTTAAGAACTTCACTTTATACCTTTTCTGTGCAACCAAACCTATCCACTGGTCGTGCATTGGAATATTTTTTGGAAAAGGCAATATATCTTTTTTCAGTTTGGATTTGAATGCCATACAACATCCCATATATGAATTTTTATATATATTCTTAAATAATCCTTCACGACTTCCATTCTTTTTAAAGAATGAATTGTATTTAGCATTTAAGTTTTCATCTGTTACTATTGCGTCGTGCAATACAAGGTCTGCTCCGTTGTCTATCTCTCGCATAACACTTATTACTTTATCTTCAACCCAAACATCATCCTGGTCGCACAAAAATATTACATCACCGGTTGTATGTTCAATAGCATTCTCAAAGTTCTTTATTACCCCCTGTGATGGACCCTCTATGTATTTAATCCTCGAATCGGCCTCTGCCATATTCTTTACAAGCTTTGACATTTCCGAATTAGGATTATCGTCAGATACAATTATTTCATCTTCTGCTCTTATCTGACTTAGGATTGAATTAATTTGCTGTTCAATGTACTTTTCACCATTGTAAGCTGCAAGTGCCACAGAAATCTTCAAGATAGACTGCCTCCAATTTTTATATGTTGGTATATTATACTATTAAAGCAGCAAATTTACAAGTTTTTGGATACTGGGATATTAGTATATTTATATCATCTGTTAAAAATAATATGCACCAAACCTAACATATATATAATTATTCTTATAAAATTAAAGAGCTACCATACGGCAGCTCTTTTTTCGTGATATATTACTTTAATGATTTTACTTTAATAATTGCGATACTTTTTGAGGAGTATCGGCAGTTACCGTTGCTCCTTGCTCTTTTAAAAAGTCTATGTCTCTGAATCCCCAAAGAACACTTATGCAATCAAGTCCTGAATTTTTTGCTGTCTGTATATCAACCTCAGAATCTCCTATGTAAACTGATTCTTCCTGCGTACTGTCGAGCATCGACAACGCCACCTGTACAGTATCCGGAGCAGGCTTTTTCCTTATACCCTCTTTTTCTCCAATAGCAACATCTATATAATCTCCAAAGTAAAGATTATTAAGCTCAACAACGGCATCATAGTATTTGTTTGAAACAATTGCCATTTTATATCCTTTTTCCGAAAGGTCTTTTATAAGCTCAAGAACTCCATCGTACGGTCTTGTCGTGTCATTGCAATGCTGTGAGTAATGCTCTTTAAAGACTTCAAACGCCTGTTCAAATTGAGAGTTTTGCATTCCGTTTGGAACTGCAAGCTCCATTAATCTTAAAACGCCATTGCCTACAAAATTTCTTATTTCATCCATTGACCTTTGTGGCATATCAAATTTTTCAAGTGCATAGTTTACGCTCGCTTTTAAATCGTCAAGTGTGTTTAACAGTGTTCCGTCCATATCAAAAATTACAGTTGTGTACTTCTTCAAAAATATCATCCTTGCCTGTTTAATATAGCTAATATTGTAATATGTTTGTATTTGAAAAACAATAGCAAAAATTTACATTAATTAATCTTATAAGCCAACAGGCTTCTGTGTTAAGTTATATGACGAGTTTTGCAGTTGCTCAGAAAATTCAGAGTGTGTCCTTTATTCTTTAGATGTTGTAATGTTTCCAATACATCGACAGTATTATTCTCATATTGCACTAAGTTTTTTGGATGTTTTGCTGATAAAATAATATAATTATCAATTTTTAGAAGGAGTGGTTCAACTATGTCTTATTTGTCAGCTAAAGATACAACAATAAAATGAAAAATATCAGAGTGACGCATTCCGTCATAATCAAAAATAATATTTGCCATTACTTTTCGATTTCACGAATTAAATTTACCATTTCAATCGCACCAACAGCACAATCATAGCCCTTGTTTCCTGCTTTTGTACCTGCTCTTTCAATGGCCTGCTCAATATTTTCTGTTGTAAGAACACCAAACATAACGGGAATATCCGCTTTTAATGAAACATTTGCAATTCCTTTGGAAACTTCACTACAAACATAGTCATAATGGGTTGTGCTACCACGGATTACTGCACCCAAGCAAATCACTGCATCATACTTATCGCTTTTTGCCATTTTAGATGCGACAAGAGGAATTTCAAATGCACCGGGGACCCATGCAATTTCAATATCTTCTTCCTTTACATTATGTCTTGTAAGTGCATCCACTGCACCACCAAGTAATTTAGATGTAATAAATTCGTTAAATCTTGCTACAACAATACCCACTTTAATGTCATTTGATACTATTTTTCCTTCATAAGTTTTCATAATTGTATTCCCCTTTACATTATTCAATATTTAAAAAGTGTCCCATTTTATCTTGCTTTGTTTTTAAATAAGTCTTATCAAAATCGGTGGCCTCAATTTCAATTGGTACTCGTTCTACGATTTCAATGCCAAAGTCGGAAATTTGATAAACCTTGTCAGGATTATTCGTCATAAGACGAAGCGATTTTACTCCTAAATCACGTAAAATTTGAGCACCAATATAGTACTCTCTTAAATCTTCATCAAAACCAAGTGCAAGATTGGCTTCTACTGTGTCCATACCCTGTGCCTGAAGCTCATAGGCTTTTAATTTGTTCAAGAGTCCAATGCCACGACCTTCTTGTCGCATATAAAGAAGGATACCACGACCCTCTTTTTCAATCTGCCTCATTGCACTTTCAAGCTGTTTCCCACAATCACATTTTGTAGAATGAAACACATCGCCTGTCAAGCACTCAGAATGGACACGGCATAAAATATTTTCACCATTCCCAATATCACCTTTTACCAAAGCTATATGATGTTCCCCATTTAAAAGATTTTCGTAGCCATATGCCTTAAACTCGCTATACTCTGTTGGAAGCATTGGACTTGCAACACAATTAACCAACTTATCAAATTTTTTTCGATATTCTTGCAACGCCTTTATGGTAATAAATTTGATACCCCATTTTTTTGAAATCTCTATAAGCTGTGGTGTTCTCATCATTGTACCGTCATCATCCATAATTTCACAGCAAAGGCCACATTCTTTAAGCCCTGCAAGTTTCATTAAATCCACAGTTGCTTCCGTATGACCATTTCGTTCCAATACACCGTTTTTCTTTGCCAAAAGCGGAAACATATGTCCCGGTCTTCTAAAGTCCTCCGGCTTTGAACTTTCATCAACAACTTTTAGTGCTGTAATGCTTCTTTCAGCAGCCGAAATACCTGTTGTTGTATCAATATGGTCGATTGATACTGTAAATGATGTTTGATGATTATCTGTATTTTTAGTTACCATTTGCGGAAACTGCAAACGAGTACAAATTTCTTTGCTCATTGGCATACAGATTAAACCTTTTCCGTGAGTTGCCATAAAATTAATATTCTCTGTTGTGGCAAACTCAGCTGCACAGATGAAATCGCCCTCATTTTCTCTGTCTTCATCATCTGTAACTAAGATAATTTCACCATTACGCAATGCTTCCAACGCCTCTGTAACTGTATTAAATTTAATCATTTCTATCCTCCTTAAAATCCATTTTCAACTAAAAACTCTCTTGTAATTTCTTTAGGTCCTATCATAAATTTTTTAATATACTTACCAACAATATCGTTTTCCAAGTTCACAACTGCTCCTATTTTCTTATGTGATAGTGTTGTTTCTTTGGCAGTATGCGGAATAATAGAAACTAAAAAACTATCTCGTTCTACCTTTGCCACAGTTAAACTGATACCATCAATCGCAATAGAGCCTTTTTCTATTACATACTGCATAATTTTACTGTCCGTTTTTATGGTGTACCAAATGGCAATATCATCTTTTTTTATGTTTGATATTTTACCTGTTCCGTCAATATGTCCCGAAACAATATGTCCGCCAAAGCGACCGTTTGAAACCATAGCACGTTCTAAGTTCACCAAGCTGCCGACTTTCAGTCCTCCAAGTGAAGAACGCAAAAGCGTTTCATTCATTACATCAGCAGTAAATTCCAAGTCTTTTATTGATGTTGCTGTCAAGCAAACTCCGTTTGTTGACACACTATCTCCCGGTTTTAAATCAAGGAAAATAGATTTTCCTTTTATAGTGAGTGTAGTAGACCTTGCTCCTTTCTTTACTGCACTTACTGTTCCGATTTCTTCAATTATTCCTGTGAACAAGAGTAATCCACCTCACTTTCTATAAGTAAATCGCTTTCTATCTGTATTATGGTGGTATTTTTTAGCTTGATACAATCCGGCACTTCCCAAAAGCCATTACCACCAACAGGAGATTTGGCAGTTTTTCCACCAAACATTTTTGGAGCAATGTAGCACTGCACCTTATTGACAATTTCGTTTTTAAGTGCTGAAAAGTTAAGTGTACTTCCTCCCTCAATCAAAATACTATCAATTTTCATTTTGCCAAGTTGTTTCATCAATTCCTGTAAATCTATATAATTATCCTTTTCAGGAACAACTAAGACTTCGCAATTCTTTTGTAAATATGGCTGATGTTTAGTTTTTTCTATCACAGTGGTTGCTATTATGGTGCGTACTTCTTTTGCAGTAGTAACAAGGTTACTGTCAAGAGGTATTCGTAAACTGCTGTCGCAAATGATACGAACAGGGTTTCTTCCATTTGGTACTCTGCAAGTAAGCATTGGATTATCTTGCAAAACGGTTCCAATTCCCACCATAATTGCTGAATATCTATTCCTGTCTTGTTGTACTTTTTTTCTTGACTTTTCACAAGTAATCCACTTTGATTTTCCTGATGCAGTTGCTATTTTTCCGTCCATTGTCATAGCATATTTCATTACAACAAATGGAGTTTTCGTAGTAATGTAGTGAAAGAACACCTGATTTATTTCTCTGCATTGTTCTTCTAATATACCGATTTTTACTTCAATTCCCGCCTTTTTTAAGATTTCCACACCTTTCCCTGCAACTTTATCATTGGGATCAAGCGTACCTACAACGACCTTTGAAACACCACTTTTTATGACTGCTTCGGTACAAGGTGGTGTTTTACCAATATGGCAACAAGGCTCTAAAGTAACATACATCGTTGCACCCTCGGGGGATATTTGACAATTTTTCAACGCATTTCTCTCTGCGTGTAATCCACCATATTTTTCGTGATAGCCTTCACCGATAATTTTCTCATCTTTAACAATCACAGCTCCAACTAATGGATTGGGATTTACTTTTCCATTTCCTTTTATTGCCAATTCTAAAGCGATTTGCATATACTTTTCGTCATCCATATTTTCCTCCTAAAATAAAATATTGCCTTGAATAGAATAATTCAAGGCAAATAGTTGAAACACAAACATCATTACTTTCTAAAAACAAAAACTCTGAAATGATAAAATCATTTCAGAGCCAAATACTAAAAAGAAAACACAATAATTGTGTAACTTAATATCTTCTTTCATCCAGACTATACTGTCGGCTTCGGAATCACACCGAATCCTGCATTGCAAAACT
>CAYMZO010000037.1:0-10605 GCA_964394885.1 uncultured Eubacteriales bacterium
ATACTATATTTTCGCCTTGAACAACTCCCCGTACTTGACTTTTCAGCTCTATTATATTAGTATGTTGGGTGTATAAAAATTAGGGGGAATTTAGGTGCAAAATTCTGAGAAAACTATGGAAAAGATTGTTGCTCTTTGTAAGAGCCGTGGATTTATATATGCAGGCAGTGAAATTTATGGCGGACTTTCAAACACTTGGGATTACGGCCCACTCGGTGTTGAATTTAAGAACAACGTAAAGCGTGCTTGGTGGCAAAAGTTCGTTTATGAAAACCGCTACAATGTAGGTCTTGATTCTGCTATTCTTATGAATCCTCAAACCTGGGTTGCTTCAGGACACGTTGGCGGATTTTCCGACCCGCTTATGGACTGCAAAGATTGTAAAACACGTCATCGTGCTGACAAGCTCATTGAAGATGCAGGAGTTAACCCTGCCGGTTGGTCATTTGAACAGATGTCCGACTATATAAAAGACAACAACATTGTATGCCCCGAATGTGGCAGCTGTAATTTTACCGATATTCGTAAGTTTAACCTTATGTTTAAGACCTTTCAGGGTGTTACTGAGGACAGTAAGAACGAGTTGTTCCTTCGTCCCGAAACAGCACAGGGTATTTTCGTTAACTTCCAGAACATCCAAAGGACAACACGTCGCAAGGTTCCTTTCGGCGTTTGCCAGATAGGTAAATCTTTCCGAAACGAAATCACTCCCGGAAACTTTGTTTTCCGTACCCGTGAGTTTGAACAGATGGAGCTTGAATTCTTCTGCAAGCCCGGAACAGAGCTTGAATGGTTCTCATACTGGAAAGACTATTGTCATCAGTGGCTTTTGTCTCTTGGTATTAACGACGAGAACTTAAAGCTTCGTGATCACGAGCAAAAAGAGCTTTCTCACTATTCAAATGCAACAACAGACTTTGAGTATATGTTCCCGTTTGGCTGGGGTGAACTTTGGGGAGTTGCAAGCCGTACCGACTTTGACCTTACACAGCATCAAAACACTTCCGGCAAGAATATGGAATACTTTGACCAAGAGAAGAATGAAAAATATCTTCCTTACGTTATTGAACCGTCCTTGGGTGCTGACCGTGTTGCTCTTGCTTTTCTTTGTGAAGCTTATGATGAAGAAGTTGTTGACGCTGAAAAGGGCGACACCAGAGTTGTTTTAAGACTTCATCCGACACTTGCACCTATAAAGGCTGCCATTCTTCCTCTTTCAAAGAAGCTCAACGATGAGGCAGACAAGGTTTTTGTTGCTCTTTCAAAGAAGTTCAATGTTGAGTATGACGATGCAGGTTCTATCGGAAAGCGTTACAGAAGGCAGGATGAAATCGGCACACCTTTCTGCATCACCTACGATTTTGAATCTCTTGAAGACGGTTGCGTAACCATACGTGAAAGAGATACAATGCAGCAGACAAGAGTTGCAATTGCAGAACTTGAAGATTATATTTCAAGCAAACTTGAGTTTTAATTAAAAGTTAATATAAAGAGTTGAAGCAAGGATTTTTAAAAAATCCTTGCTTTTTTAATTTTTTCTTAAGAATTTCGACTGAAAGTTGTAATTGGTTAGTGCTAACATTAATTGTATTGAAAACAAAGGACGTGATTTATTTGATGGAGATTGTTGAGCAGATTAAATTTATATGCTTTATTTTTTTGCTCATTCCAATTCCACTGACCATTTGGCAATTATGCGTTGGTCTTTGCGGAATAAGAAAGTCAAAAGAAACTCCCTCTTCAAACAAAAGATTTCGTTTTGCACTTCTTGTCTGTGCAAAGGATGAGCAGGAGGTTATAGGTCAGCTTGTTGACAGCTTGAATGCTCAAAATTACGACAAGGACAAGTTTAAAGTGTTTGTTGTTGCAGACAACTGCTCTGACAATACTGCAAAGGTTGCATCAGAACACGGTGCAACTGTTTTTGAGCGATTTAATGAAACACAGAGAGGAAAGGGATATGCTCTTTCTTGGGTTTTTAAAAAACTCAGTTCTGAATACAAGGACAATTTTGATGCATTTGCAATTTTCGATGCAGACAATCTTGTACATCCCGATTTTTTATTGCAGACAAACAATGCCTTGCAAAATGGTGCCGATATAACTCAAGGTTACAGAGATACAAAAAATCCTTATGATTCTGTTGTAAGTGGTTGTTACTCTATCTATTGGCTCGTACTTATGAGACTTTTTCATTGTGCAAGAGGAAACATCGGTCTTTCCTGTATGGTTGGAGGAACAGGATTTGCATTTAAAGCAGAGCTTGTAAAAGACGGATTTGAAAGCCGTACAATGACAGAGGATATTGAGTTTGCTCTAAACCAGATTATAAAAGGTCGTAAAATCGTGCCGGTAAGAGAAGCTGTTTTTTATGACGAACAACCAACCGATTTTAAAACATCTTTAACTCAGCGATTCCGTTGGCTTGTGGGGAATTTGCAGTGTGCCTCCTACATTTTGCCAAAGACGATTAAGGAATACAGCCCAAAAAATCTATCTGCAAACCAAAAGCTTTCGGTGGCAGACGCTATAATTTATATGGTATCTACCTATGCTATGCCCTTTGCAACAATTTTTAGTGCCATTTACTTTTCGGCCTCAATTATGCTTTCCCAGGAAAACTATCTGTTTGTTATCAAAGACAGTCTTATAGCTCTTGCCATAAGCTTTTTGCTTACGATTATTGTGGCATTTGCAACGGTATTGCTCGAGCATAAATCTTTAAAAAAATATTTTTCTGCAATTCTGTTTTTCCCATTGTTTATCTTGCCACTTTCGGTTATGTCTGTTGTTGCAATTATACCGAGAAAGATTGAATGGAAACAGATTAAGCACACCTGTATTAAAGAAATTGATGATGTTACAAATTATGCAAACGTAGCATAAACAAAGCTTTGCATAGTGTTAATTTTCAATCAGACTACTTGTTATCATTTCAAATAAAGCATAAGAAAAAGGGAGCCAATTTTGCGTTGGTTCCCTTTTTTATTCGTTCTTTTATTAGTTTTATCTATTCTATCTATTTTGCCCCGTTTTCTCCTCTTTTCTTTTCACTTGTCAAAATCATAAGTGCCTCTTTCAGCACTGTTACATTTCTTTGACCTATTGGCACTTTTACCGAAACATACGCCTTTGAGCCGGCACTTACAAGTACTCTTCCACGCATTAGCTGTGAAAGCCTTGAAACGCCCTTCATATCTATTTCATTTGAATACAAAAGAAGGTTGTCTCCCCTTTGACCTATCTCGTAAATTCCGAGTTGAGCCGCAGTATTTCTGAGAAGCGAAACCTCAATAAGTCCCAGAACACTTTCCGGCGGGTCTCCGAAACGGTCTATAAGCTCATCTGTAACATCCATTGAATCCTCAGTTGTTCTTATAGCTGCAATTCTTCTGTATATTGCAAGCCTCTGAGGAACACTTACTATATAATCATCGGGAATATGTGCATCTATCTGAACATCAATAAGGCAGTCCTTTTGCTCCTGCTTTGGCTTGTTTTCCTTTTCCTCTTCAACAGCTTCACTTAAAAGCTTAATGTACATATCGTATCCAACGGCTTCCATATGCCCGTGCTGTTGTGCTCCCAAAACATTTCCTGCACCACGAAGCTCAAGATCCCTCATTGCTATTTTAAAGCCTGAACCAAACTCCGTATACTCTCTTATTGCCGACAATCTTCTTGTTGCAATTTCGCTTATTTCTTTGCCTCTTGTAAATGTAAAATAAGCCGATGCTCTTCTTGATGAACGCCCTATTCTTCCTCTTATCTGATGAAGCTGGGCAAGACCTAAGGCGTCTGCATTTTCTATAATCAAGGTGTTTACATTTGGAACATCCACACCCGTTTCTATTATCGTTGTGCAAACTAAAACATCTATTTCACCCTCAAGAAGTCTTCTCCAAACGTCGCTAAGCTCCTCCTCTGTCATTCTGCCGTGTGCAACAGCTATTTGTGCATCGGGAAGCATTTCGGAAAGTCGGTTTGCAACTTTTGCTATGGTTTCTATTTTGTTGTGCATATAGTAAACCTGTCCACCACGTCTAAGCTCTTTTTCAATCGCATAGACAAGCACCCCTTCGTCGTACTCCAAAACGTAGGACTGAACAGGATGTCTGTCCTGCGGTGCCTCTTCAATTATTGACATATCACGTATTCCCGTCATTGCCATATTTAATGTTCTTGGTATGGGTGTTGCAGAAAGCGTTAAGACATCTACGTTAGGAAACATCTCTTTTAACTTTTCCTTTTGTGCAACTCCGAAACGCTGTTCCTCATCGACTATTAGCAGTCCGAGGTCGTTGAATTTTATATCTTTTGAAATAAGCCTATGTGTTCCTACAATAAGGTCTATATTTCCTCTTCTTAAGCCATCAAGAATTTTCTTTTGCTGTGTTGGCGTTCTGAATCTTGACAACATTTCGGCCTCAATAGGAAATCCTTCAAACCTTTTTAATATTGTCTGGTAATGCTGAAAAGCCAAAATTGTAGTCGGCACAAGAATTGCACACTGTTTTCCGTCTGCAATGCACTTAAACGCCGCTCTTAACGCCACTTCTGTCTTTCCGAATCCAACATCACCGCAAAGAAGTCTATCCATAGGATAAGGCTTTTCCATATCCCTTTTTATCTCGTCTATGCAACGCAACTGGTCGTCTGTTTCGTCATAAGGGAAACGTCGTTCAAAGTCGTTTTGCATATCTATATCCGGAGAAAAAGCATAGCCCTCGGACTTTATCCTTTTTGAATAAAGCTCGATTAGCTCCTTTGCCATATCCTTAACTGCACCACGAACCTTACTCTTTGCCTTTTCCCATTCTTTTCCGCCGATTCGATTAAGCTTTACCGTCCTTGATTCCTCTCTTGGACCAATATATTTTGCAACCGTATCAAGCTGAGTTACGGGAACGTACAGCACGTCTTGCTTTGCATATTTTATCTTTATATAATCCTTTGTAAGCCCTCCTACGGTAAGGCACTGTATGCCGTCAAAAATTCCTATTCCGTGAGTTGACTGTACAACATAATCCCCCTTATGCAGTTCATCAAGATTTGTAAGGGAATTTGCAAGTTTCTTCGTCTTTTTACTTTTAGTCTTTACCGCTTCGGTATGTCTGCCTTGAGTTATCAGCAAAAACTTAAACGAAGTATAGTCCATACCCGCTGAAAGACTTCCGGGAATAACTGTTATCTGTCCCTTTAAAAACTCCTGCGGTTGCTTTTTTAAATACACGGCATCATAGCCGTCGTTTGCAAGCTCTTGGGCAAGATTTTTTGCACTCTTTTCCGTACCTGCCATAATTGCTATTGTATATTCGCTTATGTTTACAGGCAAATAATCTTCCTCAAGCACTGAAACAGAACCGCTCCAAACAGCAAGCTGTTGCGGAGTTATGCTATAAAGTTCTTTTATCGGCGTATCAAAGCTTCCTCTTGCAAACGTGTCTGCATATATTGCTCCCAAGCTTTTATAAAGCTCACACAAATCTGCAAAGCTTAAGAGGAAATCGTCCAGCCCACGGCAGATTGTGCCATCTTCAAATGCCGATTTAATCTCCTCATTCATCATTTTTACCGCTGAGGTTGCCTTTTCTTTTACCGCTGAGGTTTCACAAACAAAAAGCTGACCGTCTTTTAAATAATCAAAAACAGTTGCGGGCTTTTCGTATGCAAGCGAAAGATATTTATCGTTTGAAGACACCTTGACTCCCTGCTTAAACGACTCTGCGTCCTGCAACAGTTTCTGTTTTGCGTTTGCTGTTGATTTACCCTTTAAGCCCTGTGCAAATACTTCAATCTTTTCCGCAAGCTCTTCATTTGTGTCAAAAAGAATTTCAGCAGACGGAGTAACGGTGATTTTATTTATATTATTTACTCTTCTCTGAGTTTCCGGGTCGAACTCTGCCATTGTGTCTATGGTATCTCCCCAAAGCTCAATTCTTATCGGCATCTGTCTATGAGGTGGAAAAAAGTCTATTATTCCTCCTCTTGTTGCGAATTGACCTATTCCATCAACTGCATCCGACCTTATATAGCCTGCTTTTAAAAGCGATTTGACAAGAACATCACTTGAAATATCATCATTTTGTTTTATTGTTATCGACCTGTTTTTAAGTTCTTTTGGAGGCATTGTCTTTTGAATTGCAGCCGCAACACTGCAAACAACAACGTCATATTTTCCTTTTTGCATATTCATAAGAACGCCGATACGTTGCTGCTCATACTCTCTGCTCTGTGCCTGAACATCGGCAAAAGATATGTCCCTTGTGGGATAGAAAAACGCCTTTGTGCCCATAGCGTTCAAATCCCTTGTAAGCTTTTGTGCAGAAGCTTCGTCGGGAGTTATTACAAGCCCTTTCTTTTTTGCATCTATGCAAAGAGAATGGACAAAATGTGCTCTGTGAATAAGTGATACTCCAACAAGACCCAGCGGAGTTTTCCCGCCGTGCATTGCACGCAGAATTGCACCATACTCATTACTTTTGTTTAGTACCTGTGAAAAACAAGACATAAAATAAATACACTCCTACACTACAAGACCAAAATACACTGCTATTTTATAACGCACAAAGCCCCG
The DNA here is from genome assembly GCA_964394885.1 of uncultured Eubacteriales bacterium. Lineage (GTDB taxonomy): Bacteria > Bacillota > Clostridia > Oscillospirales > Acutalibacteraceae > RZYX01. The sequence continues at coordinate 6,578 of CAYMZO010000037.1, forward strand.
TCTCCATCGGAGAGGGGGTTTTTATTATTAAACTTACGTAAATCTATCGTAAACCTATTTTTATTTTATGCACTATGAATTGTATAAATTCATAGCTCTTTCTACATCTCCGTCAACCATAAGGCTCAATGCCTTTGTTGCGTTTTCAATGGATTCATCTATTTTTTCTCTGCTGTTCTTATCAAGCTTTGAAAGGACATAGTCTGCAAGGTCATAATCTGCACTCGGCTTTGCACCTATTCCGATTTTTATTCTTTGAAAATCTTCGGATTTAAGGTGGCTGATAATGCTCTTAATTCCGTTATGTCCACCCGCAGAGCCTTTTCGTTTTATTCTGAGATTTCCCGGTTCAAGGCTTATATCATCAAAGATAACAACAACATTTTGAGCAGGTATTTTATAAAAATTCACAGCTTGTATAACTGCTTCTCCACTGTTGTTCATAAACGTCTGCGGCTTCATTATCAAGCATTTTTCTCCTGCAATATTTGCCTCTGCAACAAGTGCATTAAACTTCGCTCTGTCTACTTTAACTCCCAGCTTTTCCGAAAGAGCATCAATAAACATAAAGCCAACATTATGCCTTGTGTTTTCATATTTCAGCCCGGGATTTCCAAGACCAACTATTAAATACATTTTATCTTCCTCTGTTAACAAAAAATGTTGAATTTTGTTTTAGCTATAAAAATCTATATTTTTAATCCATATTTTTATACGGCTTTTTTTCTTTTACCCAATCCTCTTTGTTGGTTTGCTTTGACCTTGCGATTGAAAGAGCATAGTCGGGAACATCTTCGGTTATTGTTGAACCTGCTGCGGTATATGCATATTTGCCAACGGTTACAGGTGCAACAAGGTTTGTGTTACATCCGATAAACGCATTGTCTTTTACAACTGTTCTGTATTTTATTTTTCCGTTGTAGTTAACCGTAAGGCTTCCACAGCCGAAGTTTACCTTTTCACCGATGTCAGAATCGCCTATATAGGTAAGATGCGGAAGCTTTGTACCCTTGCCGATTTCAGAGTTTTTAACCTCAACAAAATTGCCTATATGAACCCCTTCACAAAGATGTGAATTTGGACGAATATGTGCAAACGGACCTACGTCAACTCCGTTTTCAACAACAGAATCTTCAATCTGAACATTTGCAAGCTTTACATTGTCCTTTATTTCGCTGTTGTCGATAAGACAGTTTGGACCAAGCTCACAATTTTCTCCGATAATTGTATTTTCTCTGATTATAGTGTTTGGCAAAATAGTCGTACCCTTGCCGATTGTTACTCCGTTGCTTATTATAACTCCGTCTATACACGGAATATCAACTCCGTTGAGCATATGGATATGAAGCTCTTCTTTTCTTGCAATTTCGTTAAGCTCCATAAGCTGAATTTTATCGTTTGCACCGAGTATTACGCTTGCATTATCGGTTATATAGGCAGAAATTTTTCCGCCGATTCCAAGTATTATTTCAATTGCATCTGTAAGATAATATTCCTTTTGGTCATTTTCGGGTTTCAACTGAGAAAGTGCATATAAAAGCTCGTGGCTCTTAAACCAATAAGTGCCTGAGTTCACCTCTTTTATTTGCTTTTCACAATCTGTTGCATCTCTCTGCTCAACGATTTTTACAACATTTCCCTGATTATCTCTGACTATTCTTCCGTATCCAAGAGGATTGTTTATGCACGCCGAAACTATTGTTACAGAGCTACCTGTTAAAACGTGATGCTGTAAAGAATCCTCTATTGTAATTTCATCAATAAGAGGTGCATCTCCGTTTATAACAAGAACATTTTCAGCACCGCAATTTTTTATAAAATCAATTGCCTGCATAACAGCATGACCTGTTCCAAGCCTTTCCTTTTGCTCGGCATAGCAGAACTTTTCACCTAAATGCTCACGAACAAGCTCTCCTGTATGGCCCGTTATTACACATATATCCTGTGTTCCGCTGTTAACAACAGCTTCGGTAACCCAATCTATCATCGGCTTAAACAAGACCTTTGACAAAACCTTTGAATAGTCTGACTTCATTCTTTTGCCCTCGCCTGCTGCAAGAACAACTGCACAATTATTTGCCATATTTTGCACCCCACGTGTTTATCTATTATTTCTGTTTTTCTTCTTGTCTTATTTATTTAAAAGTAATTATAAATACTTATAAAGTCTTTGCTAAGTCTCTGATATATTTTTTAAAATCGTCTCCGATTTCAGGGTGATTTAAAGCGACTTCACAGTTTGCTTTAAGTATTCCCAATTTGTTGCCCATATCATAACGGGTGCCAACAAAATCAACAGCATTAAGCTTGCCTTTCCTTGCAAGCATTGCCATTGCCTCTGTAAGGTAAAGCTCTCCATCTCTGCTGTCCGGATTGCTTGCCTCAATAAGGTCAAATATTTCAGGTGGCAATACAACTCGTCCTAAAATCGCAAAGCAGGACATAATCTGGTCTTCTCTTGGCTTTTCAATAATATTGTGGCACTGCATAATATTATCTCTTATAGGAGTAATGTCAAGCGAGCAATATTTTGAAACGTCCTGTCTTGGAACTTCCTTTACTCCGACAACACCGCAGCCAAATTCTTCATACGCTCTGCAAAGCTGAGCTGTTACAGGGTCTTGCGACACGATTACATCATCACCGTACATAACAACAAAGGGTTCGTTTCCGATAAATGATTTTGCACACAAAACAGCGTGTCCGAGACCTTTTGTCTCCTTTTGCCTTAAAAAGTATATGTTTGCAAGATTTGAAACAGCTACCACATCATCATATATATGCTCTTTGCCTCTTGATGATTTCAGCTTTGTTTCAAGCTCAAACGAATGGTCGAAATGGTCCTCAATAGCAACCTTTCCTCTGTTTGTAATTATTAGTATCTCTTCAATTCCGGCTTCAACAGCCTCTTCAACAATATATTGAATTGCAGGTTTATCTACTATATTTAACATTTCCTTTGGAACTGCCTTAGATGCCGGTAAAACTCTTGTGCCAAGACCTGCCGCTGGGATTATTGCCTTTTTAATCTTCATTATAATTCCCCGTTTTCATAATATATATGATTTAGTTTATCAGCTTTAAAATAAGTCCGGATATGTCTGCTCCTGTTCTCATTGCAACGGATACGGAAAGCTCAAGAATTACGTACATTACAATAATCGCAAGCACGCATCTCCAAGAAGAAACCGAGCCTTTTTTGGACAGTGCAAACTGATAGGCATTCGGGTCGGGATTAAGGCTCTTTAAGGTTGTAATATCCTCCCTTGCCTTTTTAAAGTAGAGATAGTTTCCAAACATTCCGCAAAACAGCATTACAGCATAGCTTACGTACTTTGAAACGCTAAATGAAAGCGGTACTTCCGGAACATCGAGCATATATTTTTCGATTTCCTCATTGCTTGCCGTGTCAGGAATTTTGCTTATAACCTCATATGCATCAACTGAATACTCAACAATATCGTTTGCAAACACGACAGGTATAATACTTGAAAAGATTGCAAGAATTATTCCTATTCCGACCATCTTTCTGTAAAACAGCCACGGAATCGGGAAAAAGAATGCAGCCCAGTTCCAGGAAATTTTTCTCTTTTGCCTGTCCATTGCATAAAATTTAGGTATATATTTCTGCTTATTCTTATCAACATACTCTCCAAAATCTTTGACTTTTATATCTCCGATTTTTTCTTCTCCGTCAATAGGTCTGTACCCGCTCATCTTCATAAGCTCTTCTGCCTCTTCAGGGCTTACGGATTGAAGGCTTTTCATTACAGCCGGAGGTTCTTTGGGTGTTGTTTTTTCCTCTGTGCTTTTTACTTCGACCTTTTTAAGCTCTTCTATATTGGCATTGGGGTTTTTAAAGACAAAGCCCTGTGAGTGTTTGCTATCGTTGGCACAATGCCCGATTTTTTCCCAACAATCCCTATGATGAGGTGTTCCGCATTTTGGGCAAACAACAATATCATCGTCCTCTTTAAATGCCAGACCACACACAGGACACGGCAGAGAGTTATATTTCATAAAGCAAC
>CAYMZO010000038.1:0-10504 GCA_964394885.1 uncultured Eubacteriales bacterium
ATTGACAATATTTTATATATATGGTACATTTAACTTAATAAGATTACGTTTTATTAAGTTATTAATTTATAATATCATTGAATATAGATTTTTAACATATCATATTTATAATATCATTGAATATAGATTTTTAACATATCATATTATTTAATAATCTATTAAGTAATATGTTTGGCGGTTAAGATTAATATCAATAATTGAGGAGGAAAATTCTATGTTATTCGGAGACTATTCATATGCCACCGCAGCTAAAGCAGCAGAAGCTATGGTCAGAGACACCTCTAACTTCAACTGGACTTTTATTGCCATTCTTGCATTTGTCGGAGTTATATATGTCAACGAAATCAAAGCAAAGAACTGGAAAGTTATCGCCTCTGCTCTTGCCCTTTACAGCGTTCACTGGTTTTATGAAATTGTAAACGCAATTATCTGTCATTGTAGTGGATATGCCCTTTGGACTGTATCTGCCGCAAGCACTTCTTACATACTCTTGGTTGGTGTATGTTGGGAACTTTCTATGATGTTCTCAATTGCCGGTATGACCGTAAAGCTATTGCCTGAAGACAAAGACAAGAAAATTATCGGAATTAACAACCGTGTTTTTTATGCCATTGTAGCAGCTCTTGGTTTTTCTCTTATGGAGATTTTCCTTGCTTCTACTCCTGCTTTTATTTGGGTTTATCCTTGGTGGGGTGCAATTCCTGTATTTATTACAACCTACATTCCTTTCTTCCTTGCCGCTTATCTTATTTACGACAAGAAGCCAAAAACTCAAAAGATTTTTGTTGGCTCAATGATTGCTATCGACGTTATTTTACTCGCAATACTTATTCCACTCGGAATTATATAAAATCAAAATCATCTTACCCGCCAACTCCCGAAGCTGTTTTGCTTCGGGAGTTATTTTTGATGCAACAACATTTATATGTAGCAAAATTAAATATTTAATTGGCTTTTAGATTAGATTATTCCTATTGACAATGCCACAATATTGTGTATACTTTATATATACAATATTACAGTGTGGTGATATGGATTGAACATAATTATAAGCAACAGCAGTTCTCAGCCTATATACGAACAAATCGTTTCTCAGATAAAAGCTCTTATAATTTCAGACAAACTGCACGAAGGAGATGCCTTGCCTTCTATGCGTCTTCTTGCAAAGGAATTACGCATTAGTGTTATAACAACCAAACGTGCATACGAAGAGCTTGAACGAGAGGGATTTATTTTTTCTATAACCGGAAAAGGCAGCTATGTTGCAACAAAAAATAAAGAGTTTGTAAAAGAATCTCAGCTTAAGGAAATTGAAAATTATATGCAAGAAATTACTCGATGTGCAAAAATCGGAGCAATTGACTTCTCTGAGCTTTTAGAAATGATGAAGACCATTTATGAGGAGGAATAATATGAACGCATTAAAGCTTTCAAATGTTACTAAAAAATATGACGGTTTTATCCTTGAAAATATAAATATCGAGTTGCCACAAGGATGCATTATGGGTTTTGTCGGTGAAAACGGAGCAGGCAAAAGTACAACCATAAAACTTATTCTTGACCTTATAAATCGTGATAGCGGAAGCATTGAAGTTTTGGGTATGGACAACCAAAAGGCAGGAAAAGAGATTCGTGAGAATATTGGTGTTGTTCTGGATGAGTCTTGTTTTCACGAGAATCTTACTTATGTTCAAATTTCAAAGGTGATGAAAAACATATATAAGTCTTGGGATGAAAATGAATTTCAAGAATATATAAAAAGATTTTCTCTCGACCCTAAAAAGACCGTTAAGGAATATTCAAGAGGAATGAAAATGAAACTTTCCATTGCCGTTGCTCTGGCACATCATCCAAAGCTATTAATTCTTGACGAGGCAACAAGTGGACTTGACCCTGTTGCAAGAGATGAAATTCTTGACGTGTTTTATGATTTTATTCAAGACGAGCAACATTCAATTTTTATTTCATCACACATAACCAGCGACCTTGAAAAGATTTGCGACTATATAACATTCATTCATAACGGACAGATTGTTTTAAGCACCACAAGAGATGAATTGTCTGAAAATTTTGGGATTTTAAAATGTAGCGAAGAAGAGCTTGAAAAAGTTGATAAATCTATAATTACTGGAATTAAGCGAAACAAATTTGGTGTTGAGGCACTCGTTAAGAAAAACGGTATTAGCGACAGTTTTATTGTTGACAAAGCAAGCATCGAGGACATTATGCTGTTTTTTGTAAAGGGGGATAAAAAATGAAGGGTCTTATTTTAAAAGACATTATGGGTCTTAAAAAGATTTCTAAAAATTATCTTTTGTTTTTAATTATATATGCAATTATAGCTTCATTTTCTGATATGCCTGCAATGTTTACAAGTGTTGTTATGGTTTTTTCATTTATGTTACCGATTACCGCACTTTCATTTGATGAACGTGCAAAATGGGACACCTATGCTCTTACAATGCCAATTTCCCGAAAGGATATTGTGCTAAGTAAATATCTTCTCGGTCTGCTTTTTTCCGTTGTTGCAATAGTAATATGCTTTTTATATTCGTTTGCAGTTGCAAAGATAGATTTTAAAGCAAGTGCATTATCCGCCGCCGGTTCACTACTTGTCGGAATGATATTTTTTAGCATTATATTTCCAATCCTTTTAAAGTTTGGAGTTGAAAAAGGTCGTCTTACGATGATTGTCATTTTTCTTATTCCAACAGCTTTAATTTTGATGTTGCCTAAGCTCGGCCTAAACATTCAATTGCCATCTGATAAGACATTTGAAACAATTGCCATATTTGCACCTATTGTAACAATAGCGTTGTTTATCGCCTCTTTATTCTTGTCAATAAAAATATACTCAAGCAAAGAATTTTAACAGCAACGTTTTATTTTACTCCACATAAACAAGAAAACCCATCGGACTTAACCGATGGGTTTTTAGATTTTATGTTTTATATTGTTATTTTAAAAATCCTTGAATAATAATATCCTCAGCCTCTGTTTCATCCATTCCGAATGTTTCAAGCTTTATAAGCTGGTCGTTATTAATCTTGCCGATAGCAGCTTCGTGTATTATCTGTGCATCAGGATGGTTTGCGGCGATTGCAGGTATGGAGCTTATCTTTGCATTATCCATTATAATTGAATCGCACTGAACGTGAGCTCTGCACTTATTATTTCCTATTGCCTTAGGATAAAATACCTGCTCTGAGCTATCTCTTCCAACAGTTCTTGAAATAATCTGTGCTGCACTGTCCTCACCGTCAAGGCTGACTTCCATATTTGAATGTGCAACCTGATTTCCGTGAGTCATAAGCTTTTCAAGCATAACAAGCTTTCCACCGGCTGCAACTGTTGCCTTTGTATCTCTGACGGTTGAGTCAACGCCCTTTATCTGAACCATTTCCATTTCACAATATGAGTTTTCGCCAACCTCAACTATTGTTGTTGGATTAAGAACTCTCTCTCCGTTGCCATCGCCTTCACCATAATGCTTTTCAACATATTTAAGCTTGGCATTTTTTCCTATATGAAAAGAATGAATTCCGTCGTGCTGGCTCTTTTTATCTCCACAATTATGAATTCCACAGCCTGCGACTATAAGAACATCTGCATTGTCGCCGATATAAAAATCATTGTAAACAACATCTGTACGTCCTGTATCGGTAATGATTACAGGAATATGAACCGTTTCATTTTTTGCATTTGCTTTAACGATTATATCAATTCCCGGCTTGTCCTTTTTTGGCTCTATTTTTACATTCTCTGTCGAATGTCTTGCAACGCCCTCTCCGTTACGACGTATATTGAATGCACCGTTCGGAGTTCCTTTCAGGTCTGCAATTTCAGACAAAATGCCTCTGTCAACATTTTCGAGAGATGCTTTAAAATTAAAACTATTTTGCATTATTTTGCCACTACCTCTCCTCTTAAACTGCAACTATTATCAAACTCACCCAAAAGCTTTGGCAATATCTCGTCCTTTGGACCTTGATTTCTGATTTTACCGCCTGCAATTACTATAATTTCATCGGCTATTTTCATTATTCTTTCCTGATGAGATATTATAAGAACGCTTTCGTGCTTGTTTTGACTCATTGCTCTAAAGCTGTCAACAAGCATCGTAAAGCTCCAAAGGTCAATTCCTGCCTCCGGCTCATCATATATTGCAAGGCTCAGGTCTCTTGCCATAAGTGTTGCTATTTCTATTCTCTTAACCTCTCCACCGGACAATGAAGAATCAACCTCTCGGTTAAGATAATCTCTTGAACAAAGTCCAACGTTTGTAAGGTATGCACAACATTCGTCTTCCGGCAATTCTTTACCGTGTGCAAGACTTAAAAGCCTGCGTACTGTAAGCCCTTTGAAACGTGGAGGATGCTGAAACGCATATCCTATTCCAAGCTTTGCTCTTTCTGTTACTGATAAATTTGTTATATCTTTTCCGTTAAAAAGTATCTCGCCTTGGGTTGGCTTTTCAATTCCCATAATCAGCTTTGCAAGCGTTGACTTGCCTCCGCCGTTAGGTCCTGTTATAACAACAAACTTCCCATCATCTATTGTAAGATTCAGTCCATCTATTATTTCAAGCTCACCATCATCGTCCGACACTTTAAAGGACAAATTTTTAAGCTCTAACATAATTTACTCCTTTGTAAATTCAAGAATACTATCTACTGCCGACTGAATGAATGAATCATCAGCCAACTCAACAGAACCATTGTCAACAAGCTCTGCTGTTCTTGTATCAATCGGAAGCTTTGCAAGTACTTGTGTTCCAAGTTCCTGTGCAACTTCGTCAGCCTTACTTTTACCGAATATTTCAATCTTCTTGCCACAATCAGGGCACTGAGCATAACTCATATTCTCAACTATTCCGATAACAGGTATATCCATCATCTTTGCCATATTAAAAGCTTTTGTAACAATCATCTTTACCAAATCCTGAGGTGTTGTTACGATAACTATTCCATCAATAGGAAGTGATTGATAAACTGTAAGCGGAACATCGCCTGTTCCCGGAGGCATATCAACAAACATATAGTCAACATCGCCCCATGCAACATCTTTCCAAAATTGCTGGATAACTCCGCTGATAACAGGACCTCTCCAAACGACAGGTGCTGTTTCATCTTCAAGAAGAAGATTTATGGACATTATCTCTATTCCTGTTGTACTCTTTTCAGGTATAATTCCAAGGTCTGTTCCCTTTGCCTGGTGATGTATTCCAAATGCCTTTGGGATAGACGGACCTGTTATGTCAGCATCAAGTATTGCAACATTGTTTCCTCTTGCCTTTGTTGCAGTTGCAATTAAAGATGTAACAAGTGATTTTCCTACTCCACCCTTGCCACTGACAATTCCGATAACCTTTTTTATATTACTATGTTGGTTTTGCTCTAATTGAAGGTCTGCCTTTTCACATTTTGATGAGCACGAACCACAATCGTGGTTACAGGTTGAATTATTTTCGCTCATTGTAAACATCTCCAGTTTTTATAATTAATTTATCTATCTTTTAACCTTAGGCTTTTAAAAAAGTCTGTTAATATTTGAGAACATTCTTCCTTTAAAACTCCGCATACAACTTGCGGACTATGATTGTATGGCAACTCGAAGAGATTTATAACAGAGCCTGTTGACCCCGCTTTTTTATCGGATGCTCCATACACCAATTTCTTTATTCTTGAGTTTATAATCGCTCCTGCACACATTGGACAAGGTTCAAGTGTAACGTATAAATCGCATTGAAACAGCCGCCATCCTCCAAGGTTTCTGCACGCATCATTGATTGCCTCTATTTCAGCATGTGCAAGTGCATTCTTTTGGATTTCTCTGCGATTTCTACCACGTCCTACAATCTCGCCGTCTTTCACAACAACAGCACCCACAGGAACTTCTCCTTCCTGTGCTGATTGCCTTGCAAGCTCAAGAGCCTGTTTCATAAAATACTCGTCAGACATATTATCCTCCAAGCGAAATATAATCCGTCATATTATAGATTAAAATTCCAAAGGCTGTAAGAAGGAACGGATTTAAAAAGTATGCCTTATTTACTGCTCTTGTATACCTTTTTCTAAGTGACTTTGTGGCTCCGCCTCTTGTATTAAGCCTTCTGTATTTCTTTCTATTTAAGGCAAACCACATAAACGCTGCAACTCCAAAGACTACCATTACAGCACTTGAAATTGAAAAAGCTCTGAAATATGTCTGGTAATCCATTTGGGTTGATATATAGGTCAGTACTATTGAATATGCGTTATTCATAAAATGTATGGCTACTCCTGTCCAAAGACTATCAGTAACTATTACAAGATACCCTATTGCACATCCGAGTATAAATGCAAACGGTGCTTGAACCATATTCCCGTGCATAAATGCAAAAACAAGAGAGCTTATTAGTATTGCAAACTTATCTCCGAATTTCCTAAGAGGTTGCATTACAACTCCACGAAGTCCAAACTCCTCAATAAGTGCAGGAACAACGGCACCTCTTACAAGATACATTAAAAATTCAGGTGTACCTCCGCTAAAACCTCCGTCTGAAGGAGAAGTAAATGTTACTCCAATCTTTTCCATATAAAAGACGAAAGCATTTGTAATCATATTACTAAGCAAAAGTGCCAATCCGCCCATTGCAATAGCTGCACAAAACAAAGATACCGAAACCGGCTTTTTATACGGAAGTATTTCCGTTTCAGGGGTAATTCGCTTTGACAACCGTGCTGCAACTAAAAAGGGTAGAAAAATACATACTATTGATATTAGAATATCTATCGCAATAGCTACTATATCGTTTGAAAGATATATCTTTGCAAAACCCAATTTTACAAGTATATCCGGGATATAGTTTTGTAGTAATATAAAAACAATCACACAAAGACCGACAACGGTGCTAAGTAGCATCAACTGCCTTTTCTCTGTGCGATTTGGCATTTCTCCTCGTAGTTGAGAAAAGTTCTGGTCAAACTCAAGCGAAATTTTTCCGTATGGGCTCTGATTAAAAAATTGATCCATTCAAATACCGCCTTAAAGTAATTGACATCAACTGATACAATTGCAATCTTAAGGGATTGCTGGCACGCCCGACGCGATTCGAACGCGTGGCCTTTCGCTTAGGAGGCGAACGCTCTATCCAGCTGAGCTACGGGCGCATATAAAGCACAATAATTCTAACAAATATTAGTATTTGTGTCAATAGTAACACATCCCAACAAAGCTTTATATGCTTTTGAGTATTATGACTAAAATATACTGATTTTGACAACAAAATATGTTATTAACCTATTGAAAAATGCACCATATGTTGTATAATATAGTTAATAGTTTTTGCCGCTTTAAGTGGCTGAAAAGAAGGTAGAAATAATGAAAACGAGAAAAATCACTTCCATTTTATCAATTATATTGGCAGCTTGCCTTATCTTCTGCACCTTTGGTTGCGGAAAGAAGTCAAGCGAAAGCGACGACCCGTCAAAAGGCAATGATGCTCAATCTGTTTCCAAGGCATCTGTAAACCCGCTTACCGGTGAAAGCGACTTTAATGCAAGTCAGGTTGGCAAGCGTCCTGTTGCCGTTGTAGTCAACAATGTTCCTCAGGCAAGACCACAATGGGGACTTTGCACTCCGGATATTGTTGTTGAAGGTCTTGTTGAAGCAGGAATTACGAGAATGTTATGGCTTTATGCCGACGCTACTGAAATTCCAAAGGTTGGCTCAATACGCAGTGCCAGACACGACTTTTTGGAAATCGCAGAGGGATTTGACGCTATATTTGTACACTGGGGCGGAAGTCCAATGGCTTATGATGCTCTCCAGAAGCGAAACATAAAAGATATAGACGGTAAATCAATGGGAAAATATTTTGCAAGAGATACCTCAAGGAATGTTCCTAAAGAACATACAGGATACACAACAGGAGAAAAAATACAGCAGGCCATATCCGACCTGTCTATCAGAACCGATGCAAAGTCCGGATATTCTTCTCCATTTAAGTTTAACAAATCCAGCTCTACATATTCGGCAGGTGCCTGTGAAAGTATTAAAATATCATTTTCCGGCTCATACAATCATACATTTAATTATAATGCAGAAGACAAACTCTATTATAACTATATGAACCAAAACAAAATGGTTGATGCTGACGGAAAACAGATGGCAATTACAAACGTTATCATTTTATATATACCATCTTTCAGCGTTGTAAATTCGGCAGGCTCAATTGATATGGATTTGACCGGTGGCAAAGGTGTTATCGCATCTAACGGAACCTATGAAAGTATAACGTGGAAAAAAGGCAACACACCTTCAAACACTCTAAGGCTCTTTAAAGAAGATGGTTCCGAGTTGTCTCTTAACAAGGGTCAAAGCTACATAGGACTTGTTCCTGCAAACAGAAGCGGTTCAACAGTTATTTCCTAATCTGTCATTAAATCTTTGAAACAAACTTAAGGCGAGTTTTTATAAGCTCGCCTTTATTTTAGGCTTAGGGGGTTAATTATGGAAAAGAACAAAAGCAATAATTACGATTGGGCATTTACTTGGGCATTAATTATTGCAGCTGTAATACTTCTTTACTTCACCTTTATTTATAATCTTCCCCATAAATTTCAGGTAGAAAGCTCTGTACGGCAAGTAAATTCAACTCAGCAAAACATTTACAACACACTTGCAAGCTATAACAAGGACAGTCAATTTCCTTATGTGAAAACAGACCTTGGCAATGTGTTTTTTGTTCCTGTTCCTAATGAGGGTGCTAAATTTTACAAATATTCAGGAAACAGCTTCAGCCAAATAAAAGGCTCAAAAAGCATTAATTTAAGCCTTACTTTAAGCGGACAAAAGATACCGGTAAATGTATCATATATCGAGCAGGACGGGAAGCGACTTGGATATGGAACTTTTGTAAGCAAGGAAAAATCCAAAATTCACAAATATGCTTTTTTCAAGTTATGTGATATACCTGCCGGATATTCCACTGATGCAGATTTAATGCTTCTTGTGGATTTTGACTCTAAAGATATTTTTAATTCAGACAAAGATTATTCTGAGATATTCTTTCTAAACAGCAAAACTATGCAGGCTTCAAATGCAATTGATATAAAGGGCAGAAAAATTTCTATTGCTGACGGCACTATGAGAGATGATTTTTCTGTTGTGAACGACACTTCAATAAACTCACTAAGCAACGCTATTGTATTTCTTTCTTCAAGGAACTACAAACAATCAGACCAATCTTACGCCACTGATGTCTACTCTCAAAAAAAGTATGACGTGTCTCCGAAACTTGTTGCAAAAGACGTGCTTGATAATTTTGTTCTTCAAAAGGAAGATAGTATTCTTTATTTAAAAAACACGGGCGATGATTTAAAGAGCAATTTTTCACTAATTAAAAATAATGGAAAAGAAAAGGTTTTGCGAACATTTGAAGGTAAACTTGATGACGGATTTTTACGTTCCGGCAAGTATATGATTGATAAAAATACAATGACATTATATAATCTCTATGATAATTCAGAGTCCGTTTTGCTTAACGTATCTATGAAAAATATATACACATTTGCCGTAAGTCCGGACGGAAAAAAAGTAGTGCTTGCAGGCAGTTTTGATAATGAAATACAAAAGTTAGTCTTTTATGACCTTTCCATAAAGAGATATAAGATGGTTGAAAGCAACGAACTTTTCCTTGAGGAATATCCCAACCTATGCTTTATTGACAACAATACAATAAGTTATGTTAAGCCCTCCAACTCTGTTGATATGCCACTTTGCAACTTTGTTGTAACTTGGGATAACATCTTTTCATCTCTTCCTTAAAAATAACAAAAGGACACTGATTAGTGTCCTTTTTATTATATAGTTAATTCTTCTCTTCAACTTCTATTTGTCTAACTATAAATGGCAAAACTTGCTCTCTCTTTATATTTAGCACATAGGCAAATTCATCATACAACATTTTCTCGGCTTCTTTCATAAGCCTTTCATCATTTATATGCAGTTTTTTGCCAATGTCTTTTTGTTCTTGTTGATGTGCATAGAGAGCTTTTATCAATTTAACAAGTTCTCTTCTATTTCCCTTTTCCAAAATTTTCTTATATTGTTCCACCCTCAACGTTTCAGGCTCAACCCACTCACATTCCTCATCAGGCATTGATTTAACAAGTGAATATATATCTTCCGGGTGCATAACATCTCGCATCTTTGACGTTAGCCTTTCATTGTTTACAGGTACAAATATTGTTGACGCCGACTCATACACGGGCTTTAAAACATAATATTTTATTTTTTGCCCGCACATTTCTTTTGTAGTCATTTCGACTATTTTACAAACCCCGTGGGAACCATAAAGAACCGTATCATTTAATTCAAACATTATATCACCTTTTTGTAATTATAAAACGTGCAGTCTGCCATTTTGCACTCTGGTGCAAACTAAAACCGCACGTTTATCTTTTTATATATTATAACACTATATATATTTAAATGTAATAGGAATTATAACTAAAAATTT
>CAYMZO010000039.1:0-10398 GCA_964394885.1 uncultured Eubacteriales bacterium
AATATTTATGCACATTGCATATTTTAGCGACAAAAAATTATCAAAAAATGGAAATACATTATAAATTATTGACAAATCCGTGATGCACATTTAATATAAAGACATTCCCACTAAATCAACATTAAAGTTAGGTTTAGTTTGGATTTTGAATGCGTATTTGTAAAAAAAGTAAAAGGAGTGTAGAAAATGAAAAAAATCATGTCAGTAATAATTGCAGTAGGTTTGTTTGCAAGCTTGTTACTTGCCGGATGCAGCGACAAAAAGGATGATGGTAATTCAAACGGCGGTTCATCATCAAAATCAATGAAGATTGCGTATTTGGCGAACGGAAGCATGGGAGATAAATCTTTCTTTGAATCCGCTCTTGAGGGTGTAAAAGAGATTGAAAAGACCTATGGTGCAAAAGTTACACCAATTGAAATCGGAACGGACAAAAGCAAGTTTGAGCCTGCATTGCTTGATGCATCTGAAGATGATTATGACATTATAATTATCGGAACATTTGATATGGAGCAGGCAATTTTAAAAGTTGCACCGCAGTTCCCGGACAAGAAGTACATTATGTTTGACTACGAGCTTGATTACAGCAGTGCAGACCTTAGCAATGTATACTGCGTAACCTACAAGGCAAATGAAGGTGCATACTTGTCGGGCGTGCTTGCAGCTTCAATGACAAAAACAAACAAGATTGGTTTTGTTGGTGGAATGGATATTCCTCTTATTAATGACTTCCTCGTTGGATATATTCAGGGTGCAAAGGATGCAAACCCAGACATTAAGGTTCTCGTTTCTTATGTTGGAGATTTCAATGACCCTGCTAAGGGAAAAGAGCTTGCACTTGCACAATATAATCAGGGTGCCGACATTGTTTATCAGGGAGCCGGACAATCCGGACTTGGCTGCCTTGACGCTGCAAAAGAAAAGAACAAATTTATAATTGGAACAGACTCAGACCAGGCAATGATTTATAAAGATGATGATGCTGCAAAGGCAAACCTTATCTTGACATCACAGCTTAAGAGAGTTGATAAATCGCTTGTAAGAGCATTTGAACTTTATCAGAAAAACGAGCTTAAGTTCGGTGCAGGTGAAACACTCGGAATTAAAGAAGATGCCGTTGAACTTGCCGACAATGAATTCTATAAAAAACTTGTTCCCGCAGAAGTAAGAGCAAAGATTGATGAGACAGAAAAGAAGATTTCAGACGGAACAATTAAGGTTAATAGCGGATTTGGTTTAAGTACAGAGCAGTTAAACGAAATTAAAAACTCTGTAAAATAATTTTAATGACTTACACGACAGCGGGGGGTGCAGGTTTTGGGCAACGAACTTTTGGTAATGCAAAATATTACAAAGGTTTACGGCAATGGCGTTCTTTCAAATGAAAATGTAAATTTTTCCGTAGATAAAGGAGAAATACACGCACTTATCGGAGAAAACGGAGCGGGTAAATCTACGTTGATGAAAATCTTGTTCGGCATTGAAACAGCAGACAGAGGTGAGGTCTTTCTTAGAGGCGAGAAAGTACAGATAAAAACACCGAGCGAAGCGATAAAGCATGCGATAGGAATGGTTCATCAGCACTTTAAGCTGGTAAACTCGTTTACAGTTGCAGAAAATGTTGTTTTGGGATGCGAACCTAAACGTGGATTTTTTATAAACCATAAAGAATGTCTTGAAAAAGTAAACGACTTATCAAAGAAATACAATTTTAATCTGGATCCATCCGCTGTGGTAGAAAATTTATCAGTAGGTAAAAAGCAAAAAATAGAGATATTGAAAACTTTATATCGAGGTGCAGAGCTCATCATTCTTGATGAGCCCACTGCGGTTCTTACACCACAGGAAGTTGTAGAGCTGTTTGAACAGCTAAAACAACTTAGAGATGACGGATTTACAATAATATTTATCTCGCATCACCTTAATGAGGTGCTTGAATTGTGTGATAGATTTACTGTCCTTAGGTCGGGAAAAACAATAGGAACATATTCGACTGAGGGAATGACAGAACAGGAAATGTCAAGACTTATGGTCGGAAGAGATGTTGTGCTTGACGTTGAGAAAGCACCGGCGAAACCAACAGATACCGTTTTGGAAGTAAATGACCTTACATTTATCAATGATGAAAATGAAAAAAGAACACTTGATAAAGTGTCCTTAAAGGTAAGAAAAGGCGAAATAGTTGGAATTGCAGGGCTTGAAGGAAGCGGGCAGAGAGAGCTTGTAGAAATTATTACAGGTCTTTTACATCCAGCTGAGGGAAATGTAAAGCTTAATGGTGAAGATATTTCATCTATGTCCATTGAGGATATACGAGAGAAAGGACTTTCTTATATTCCTGAGGATAGAATAAAATTCGGAACGGCAACAACAGTAAGCATAAAGGAAAATTTGCTTTCAAACCGTATGCGTGATAAAGAAATTGTAGGAAAATTATTTATAAATAATAAGAATACAGAGAAATTATCAAAACGGTTGATTGAGGAATACCTTATAAAATGTAAATCAGGAGATGTATCGGTTGGTATGCTTTCGGGTGGTAATATGCAAAAAGTTGTTGTTGCAAGAGAGTTTTCCGTCAATCCGGAAATTATTATTGCTGAACAGCCAACCCGTGGAGTTGACGTTGGAGCGATTGAATTTATACACAAAAAGTTAGTTGAAATCAGAGATTCGGGTACAGCTGTTCTACTTATCACGGCGGACTTGAACGAAGTGCTTGAACTTTCTGACAGCGTTATAGTTATGCACGAAGGTAAGATTGCTGCATATTTTGAAAATTCAGAAAATCTTACCGAAGAAGAACTCGGCTTCTATATGTTGGGAATAAAGAAACAGACAGAGCAGGCGATAGGAGGAGAAGATAGTGAGTGATGTCAAAAAGAAAAAGTTCACATTAAGCTTTGATGTTATCAAAACTGCTGTGGTAATCCTAATTGCACTGCTTATAGCCTTTATAATAATACTTGTCGTTAGTGATGACCCTACAAGAGCATTTAATAAAATGTTTTTGGGACCGTTTAAATCATTCAGACACTTTGCAAATGTCATTGAAATGATGATACCTATTATGTTTACAGGTCTTGCAATTTCAATGATGTTTAAGAGCAGACAGTTTAACCTTGGTGTTGAGGGAGCTTTTTTCATCGGTGCTATTGGAGCTGTTATTGTCGGAACACAAATGTCGCTTCCAAAAGGAATACATCCGTTTGTTGCAATATTATTCGGTGGTCTGCTTGGAGGACTTATCTGCACAATACCTGCGATACTAAAGGTAAAGTGGAAGGCAAATGAGGTTGTTTCATCACTTATGTGCAACTATCTTTGCCTGTTCCTTGGACTGTTCATAATAAATAACTATTTAAGAGACTTAAATTCAGGCGGAATGGTTTCTGTGCCGTTTGATAAAACAGCGGCATTGCCAAAGCTGTTTTCAACAACAAGACTTCACTTTGGTTTAATAATAGTTGCCGTTTTTGTTGTTTTAGTATATCTGTATTTGTACAAATCAAAGAACGGATATGAGCTTAGAATGACAGGCGAAAATGAAAACTTTGCAAAATACACGGGAATAAATGTTGCAAAGGTAGTAATTCTGACACAATTCCTCGGAGGAGTTCTTGCCGGAATAGGCGGTTCTGTTGAAGTTTTGGGTATGTACACAAGATTTGAATGGCAGACATTGCCCGGATACGGTTGGGACGGAGTTATCGTTGCACTTCTTGCAAAGAATAACCCTGCCTATGTACCGCTTACAGCATTCTTTATTGCTTATATAAGAATCGGTGCAGACATAATGTCCAGGTCAACTGATGTTCAAAATGAAGTTGTTGCTATTATTCAGGGAGTAATTATTATTCTTATAGCAGCAGACAGTTTCTTGTCTTATGTAAAGAAGAGAAGAACATTTAAAGAAGCTACTGAAAACGTAGAATTAGCTTAAGGGGAGGAATAAAAATGGATGTAATTTTAGATATAATACTTTCTCCCTCTTTTTATTACTCAATATTAAGAGTTACAACTCCGATACTTTTGGCAGCTTTAGCTGCTTTTATAGCAGATAAAGCAGGACTTACCAATATGGGACTTGAGGGTATAATGCTGTCATCTGCTTTGACGGGTGTTGTTGTAAGTGCAGCAACCTCAAACGTTTGGTTCGGATTAATCGGTGCAATGATTATGGGGCTTATTATTGGTCTTATAATGGCGTATTCTTCATTGAATTTAAAAACGGATATAATCCTTACAGGTATAGCAGTTAACCTTATGGCAGGCGGAGGAAGCATCTTCTTTTTGTATGTATTTGCAGGAAATAAAGGAAACTCTACAACACTTAACAGTGGTGCACTTCCAACAATAGATATACCGCTTATAAAAGATATTCCAATCCTTGGCGATATTATTTCAGGACATAATATATTGACCTACTTTGCATTCCTGATGGTAATAATAATGTATATTCTCATAAGCAAGACAACCCTTGGACTTAGAATAAGAAGCGTTGGGGAAAATGACGATGCAGCAGCATCTGTTGGAATCAGTAAAAATAAAATCCGCTATATTGCATTAAGCATAAGCGGAGTCTTGGCAGGTATTGCGGGTGCATATATGTCAATGGGATATGTTTCTTGGTTCTCTCAGAATATGACAGCAGGCCGTGGATTTATTGCCCTTGCAGCGGAAACAATGGGTGCATCATCTCCTGTTGCAACAATGATAACCTCTTTAATATTTGGAGCGGCAGAAGCTGTTTCTATATCCATTGCAAGTATAGGTTTGGCACCTGAACTTATTCAGGCAATCCCGTATCTTGTTACTCTGATAGGACTTGTTGTAAATTCAATTAGAAGAGAAAACAAGAGAAAAGCAATAATAAAGAAACAGAAAATGTCCGAAAAAATTGATGCATAGGAGGTCTAATTTAAAATGGGATACAGTAATTGCTTAAATGATGAGTACGGAAATGTTGCAGACACAGTCCTTCTTCCCGGCGATCCGTTAAGAGCAAAATATATAGCCGAAAAGTATTTGACAGACGCTAAATGTTATAACGAGATACGTGGAATGTACGGATATACAGGTTATTACAAGGGCAAAAGAATAACAGTGCAGGCATCCGGAATGGGAGTTCCGTCAATATGCTTGTATTTGTATGACCTTATACACGATCACCACGCAAAGAATTTTATAAGAATCGGAACAGCGGGAACATTGAGCAAGGATGTCAATTTAAGAGATATTGTAATTGCTTCAACTGCCTGTTCAAATAACAACATTTCCCAAATGGAATTTCCGGGAATGACATTTGCACCGACAGCAAATTATGAATTAATGCGTAGGGCTGTTGAGGAGGCAAAAAGAAGAGAGATAAGTTATAAGGTTGGTTCTGTCCTGACCTCTGATTTGTTTTATGAGTATAAGAGCGATTTTCCGAAAATGTGGATTGACCTTGGAATTTTAGCGGCTGAGATGGAAACAGCAGGGCTGTATACTTATGCTGCAAAGTTTGGCGTTAAAGCTTTGTCTATTCTTACAATAAGCGACAACATATTAACCGGAGAAGCAGCACCTGTTGAAGAGAGAAGACTTGCGTTTGACAATATGATTGAATTGGCACTTGAAGTGGCTGAATAGGAGGAGAACAATTTTGGGCTTAATAATTACTGGAAAAAAAGAAGAAGTAGCTGAAACTGTTTTGCTCCCCGGAGATCCACTTAGGGCTAAATTCGTTGCGGCAAATTTTTTGGAAGATGCTGTTTGCTACAATAAAGAACGTAATATGCTCGGCTTTACGGGAACATATAAAGGCAAAAGAATTTCAGTGCAAGGAACGGGAATGGGAATTCCATCAATGACAATGTGTGCACACGAGCTTATTTGTGATTTTAATGTAAAAAATCTTATCAGAATCGGAACGTGTGGAGCAATAAATAAGGATGTTGAGATGCTGTCGGTAATAATTGCACAATCAGCGTCAACAACGGCAAACGTAAAATACCTGACAAGCATAGAGAACGAAAACTTTGCACCTACTGCGAACTATGAATTGCTTGAAAAAGCAGCCGATGTTGCAAAGCAAGAGGGAGTCAACTATCACGTAGGAAGCATTTTGACAACAGAACTATTCAATAATCCGGAAGGTTATTTTGAAAAATGGGCAGAATGGGGACATTTGGCGGTGGAAATGGAAACGGCAGGGCTGTATATTGAAGCTGCAAAGAACGGGGTGAATGCGTTGTCTGTATTGACAGTCAGCGACCATCTTGTAACCCACGAACTGACAACACCGCAGGAAAGGCAAACATCATTTACAAATATGATGAAGATAGCCTTGGAAACGGCAATAAATGAACAGTAAAAAAGCACTTAACTTAGCAATCCGTTGGGCTGTTGCGATTTTAGGAACTTTTATTTCCGCAATGGGGGCCGTACTTTTTATAACTGCAAACAATGGTATGGACCCAATCAGCGTTTTTTCTCAAGGGTTGTCAAATAAAATTAATCTTCCACTTGGAACGTGCAGTCAGTTGACCGGAGTTGTTGTCGCTCTCTTAATGCTCGTTTTAAACAGGAAACTGCTTAAACTCGGAACAATAATAAGCGTTTTTGGAGTTGGAATGTTTATAAACTTTATAATGTCTGTTTATGTTCCGAGCTTTAGCAATGTATATACATCAGGATTGGCAACTGTTATGGGAGCTGTTCTTCTTGGCTTTGGCATTGCAATGGTTATATTTGTAGATATTGGAATGGGTCCTTTTGAAGCACTTATGATACATCTTAGCAATGTTACAGGCATAAGCATTAAATTTGTAAGAATTGCGATTGATTTAACTCTTACGATAACAGGTTTCTTAATGGGCGGAATTATCGGATGGGGTTCTGTAATCGGATTTTTTGGACTCGGACCGGTAATTGAGTATAGCTTAAAGCTTATAACTTACCTTGTTAATAAATTTAGAAAACAGAAAAACGGAGAGGCAATATTATGAATATTTTAATAACAAATGCAACTATTGTTACAGTAGACGATGATATGAAGGTTATTAAAAATGGATTTATAGGGATAAAAGACGGAATTATATCTTTTGTTTGTGAAAAGGCAAGCCCTGAAATCAGCTATTTCAGACCAGATAAAATAATTGATGCCTCAAATAAAATTGTAATGCCCGGACTTGCAAATATGCATACCCATATTCCTATGACAATTTTAAGAAACTATTCTGATGATGTTGACCTTAACGAATGGCTTTTTAACAGGATTATACCTGTTGAAAATAAATTTGAACCTGAAGATATTTATTGGGGCACATACCTTGGACTCATCGAGCTTATAAAGAGTGGCGTAACAGCTTTTGCCGATATGTATATTCAAACCGATGCTATGCTTGAAGCTATTTCTAAGGCAAAAATAAGGGCGAATTTTTCGGGAAAGCCAAAGAAAAGAGTAGGGACAGATTTTACAGTAGATACAGATGAGGTTATCAGCCATATCAATAAGTGGAATAGTGATAAAGACGGACTTATAAAAGAAAGCCTGTTTGTACATTCTATTTACACTCATTCTCAAGAGGATATTGAAAGAATTGCACAGCTTTCAAAGGAACTAAATGCAGGCGTGCATATACACATTTCCGAAGATTATGAAGAGGAAATGAAGATTAGAGAAAAGTATGGCAAAACAACAATTCAAGTTTTAAATGACTGGGGCCTGTTTGATGTAAACACTATCGCTGCACATTGTGTTCACGTTACAGAAGATGATATGGATATAATGATTGCAAAGAACGTGAATCCTGTTCATTGCCCAAGCAGCAATTTAAAGCTTGTAAATGGTATTGCACCTGTTCCTAAGATGCTTGAAAAAGGCGTAAATATTTGCCTTGGCACAGACGGTCCTGCAAGCAATAACAATATGAACCTTATTGAGGAAATGCACATTACAAGCCTTATTCATAAGTGTGCCGGAAACGACCCGACTCTTGTAAATGCAAAAGAGCTTGTAAGAATGGTAACCGTTAACGGAGCAAAGGCACTTGGACTTGAAGGAAAAACAGGCTCAATACAAAATGGAATGAGTGCAGACTTAACAATAATCAATGCAGATGTGCCTAATATGACACCTCTTAACAACGCTCATTCTGCGCTTGCTTACTCTGTTCAGGAAGCAGATGTTGAAACGGTTATTGTCAACGGTGAAATTGTAATGGAAAAAAGAGAGGTAAAAACTCTCGACGAAGAAAGGGCAAAATACGAGGTCAATCGTATTGCCGAAAAACTGTTTGGATAATTTTTATAATGGAAAGGCAGTGTGATTAAAATGAAAAGTATAATGGACTATGAAACTGTCAGCTTAGGTGAGGACAATGCAACTCTTGTTATAATTGACCAAACCCAATTACCTTACAATGTTGAGCTTTTAAACCTTAAAACACAGCAAGAGGTTTGGAATGCAATATATCTTCTTCAAGTAAGAGGAGCACCTGCTATCGGAGTGGCAGCTGCCTATGGTATTTATCTTGGTGCAAGAGAGATTCAAGCAGAAACTTATGATGATTTTTATAGGCAGTTTGTTGAAAAGAAAGAGTACCTTGCGTCTGCAAGACCAACAGCGGTAAATCTGTTTTGGGCACTTGACAGAATGGAAGGTGTTGTCAAATCAAACATAGATAAGTCTGTTGCAGAAATCAAGCAACTTTTGCTTGACGAGGCAAACGAAATGAAGGCAGAAGATATTCGTGTTTGCTCAAACATAGGTGATTTCGGACTGTCTGTAATAAAAGACGGATATGGAATCTTAACTCATTGCAATGCAGGACAACTTGCAACAGTAAAATACGGAACTGCACTTTCTCCTATTTATAAAGGAATAGAAAAGGGCTATAAGTTTAAGGTGTTTACAGACGAAACAAGACCACTTTTACAGGGGGCAAGACTTTCTGCATTTGAACTTCACAGCTCCGGAGTTGATACCACTGTTATCTGTGATAATATGGCATCAATAGTAATGAAAAACGGCTGGGTGCAAACTGTTTTTGTGGGTGCAGACAGAATTGCGGCAAACGGAGATGCTGCAAATAAAATCGGAACATCGGGAGTCGCAATCCTTGCAAAGCACTATGGAATTCCGTTTTATGTATGTGCACCTCTTTCAACCTTTGACCTTAACTGTGAAACAGGAGAGGACATACGTATTGAAGAAAGACCCGACGAGGAAGTAACTGAAATGTGGTATAAAGAACGTATGGCACCGGAGGGTGTTAAAGTTTATAATCCGGCATTTGATGTTACAGATAACAAAAACATAACAGGAATTATCACAGAATATGGTATTGCAACAGCTCCTTTTGAAGAGTCGATAAAAGAGATGTTTAGACGCCGTGATGAAAAAAGAGTATAGTATAAAAACTCTGCTGAAAAGTAATCAAAGAGTTTTGGCGTTGAAGTGATTTTATTAAAATAAAAAAACAGGCTATTAAAACAGCCTGTTTTTTCTATACAATTATATTTAGTTAAAATATGATGTGGATAATTATTCAATTTTCCTCTTGAGTATTATTCCGGAAAATAGCAATTTACATTGCAGGAATTAAGATATTCAATCCACTCGCAACTAAGAGGACTGTCTGAAATAACTCCGGCAATCTTTTGGAAAGTACCAATGTTTACAAAAGATGTTTTATCGAATTTGGTATGGTCTGCAATCAGATAAACAGTACCTGCGTGATTAAGCATAAGCGAACGAATTTCGGCAATACTTTCATTTGAGTCGGTTATTCCGTGCTGCATACTCAAAGACCTGCAAGAGATAAATGCTTTGTCAACATAATAATTATTTAAACTCTGTATCGTGTTTTGACCAACATAGCACATATGAGTCCTATTTAAAACACCGCCTGTAACTATCAGACGTATATTATCAAATTCGGATAAAATTTGTGATATTTTAAGGGAGTTGGTTATAACAGTTATTCGTTTGTTTTTAACAGCTGAAGCAACGTGAAAAGATGTTGTTGAGCAATCCAAAAAAATAGAATCGCCATTTTGTATAAGCTCAAGGGCTTCCTGAGCAATCTTTTCTTTACAATCGACATAAGCACCATCTCGAATGCTTATGTTAACATCGTTTGTGGAACTGTCCTGAATAAAAGCACCACCGTGAGTTTTAACAAGTAAACCTTGTTGCTCCAAAAATTTAAGATCTCTTCTAATTGTTTCATCTGTAACCTCAAACATACCTGCAAGTTCGATGACGGTTACATTTTTTTTCTCAGTAAGAAGATCCATTATGGCATTTCGCCTTGAAACAGCTAACATAAGAAAATCCTCCAATGACCGATTTTACACCGAAACAATTATACCTTATTAGCACTTTAAAGTAAACAGACAAATTGGAAT
>CAYMZO010000040.1:0-10211 GCA_964394885.1 uncultured Eubacteriales bacterium
TTCTTATATAGTTCGATTTGACGCCTGCAAAGAGCTATTAAACCGACAGTAGAAACGGGAGTAAAGCTGTTTAGATTATATATTATAGAATATTGGTGTTCTATTTTTTCGTGGTTTCTAAAATATTCTCTGTGCATTTGCATGAATTCTTCATCATTTTGCATATCTAAATATTTTTGATATAGTTCATCATATTCAAGAGGTTCATAACTATATTCAGTTTCGCAGTTTTCATCTTGAGTGGCTAATATATCTTTATATACATGTCGGAATTTAATAGATGATGATTACCTAAAAGATAAACCAATAATATACGCAGTAATTGGAGTTGACTTTGGAGGAAACAAGTCAGCTCATTCTTTTACGTTGACCGGATTTACACAAGGATTTAAAGAGGTTATAACGCTTGAAGAATATTACAACTCTAAAAGAATAAATCCTGAACAGCTTACAAAGGACTTTATCGACTTTGCAGAAAGAACACAAAGCAAATATAAAGTTTATGAAGCATATTGCGATAGTGCAGAGCAGACACTGATAAGTGGATTTGAGAGTGCAGTTATAGAAAACAGATTAATAATTGATGTTAAAAATGCAATCAAGGGTCCAATAAACGACAGAATAGCATTTTATAACTCGTTAATGGCTCAGGGGCGATATAAAATACATAAAAAATGTAAACACACAAGAGAAGCATTAAAAAATGCAGTGTATGATGAGAAACAGGTAGTCAAGGATGTACGTCTTGACGATGGAACAACCAATATAGATTCTCTTGATAGCTTAGAATATACGACTGAAACGGTACAATCGGATATTATTTATTTGAGGTGAAAATATGGCAACAACAATAAAGGAATGTCTTGAAAATCTTGGATACTTGACTTTGTCAGATAGTACGTATACAGATATAGACGAGTATTTGTTATGGTACAAAGGCAAAGTTGATAAATTTCATAAATACAAAGTTTACAACGGAATAAATTGGGTTGGCAAAGAAAGAAAAACGCTTGGAATGGCAAAAACAGTTTGTGAGGACTGGGCAAATTTACTGCTTAACGAAAAAGTAAAAATCACAACCGAAGAGAAAACAAATAAGATTATTGACAATGTATTTCTATCGAATAAATTCAACGTTAAGGGAAATCAGCTTATAGAGCTCACATTTGCACTTGGAACAGGGGCGTTTGTTGAATATCTTGACAAGGGAAATGTAATTATTGATTATATACAAGCCAATATGATTTTTCCTATATCGTGGGACAACGGAGAAATTACGGAATGTGCCTTTGGAAGTGAGAAGACAGAGAGCGGGCATAAAAAAATATACATACAAATACACAAACTTGTAGGTAATACATACGCTATTGAAAATCATATGTTTGATGCTGAAAATGGAAAAGAAATTGAACTTCCAAAAGATCTTGAGCCGGAAATAAATACTAAAAGCGAAACTCCTCTGTTTCAAATACTAAAACCAAATATTATAAACAATAAAGACCTTAGCAGTCCTATGGGCATATCGGTTTATGCTAATGCAATAGATCAGCTTAAAGGTTGCGACATAACATATGATAGTTTTATAAATGAATTTGATTTAGGAAAAAAACGAATAATCGTCCCTATGGCATTTGCTAAGATTATGCAAACAAAAGAGGGAACAGCACAACCGGTATTTGATAATAATGATACAACCTTTTATGCAGTTCCGGATTCAAAAGACAACAATCAAAAAATAGAAGAAATAGATATGAACATACGTGCAAATGAACACGAAACGGGTATTCAGCGAACTCTCGACCTCCTGAGCTTTAAATGCGGAATGGGTACAGGCAGATATCGCTTTGAAAATGGTGTGGTAAAAACAGCGACTGAGGTTATAAGCAACAAATCAGAATTGTATGAAAATCTAAAAAAGCACGAAATAATATTGGAAGATGTTATTATTAATCTTTGCGATAGAATTCTATTCCTTTCAGGTAAACAGTCTAAAAACATTACTGTTGATTTTGATGATTCAATAATAGAAGATAAAAAGTCAGAAAGACAAGAGGACAGATTGGATGTTGCAATGGGTAGCTTGGGCATCGATGAATACAGAGCAAAATATAGGAATGAAGATTTAGAAGAGGCAAGAAAAAATCTTCCTAAAGTAGCAGATGTGATAATGGAGTGATTAAATGTTTACATCATCACAATTAGAACAGATGCCCGTTGAGCTTGAAAAGTTATTTCGTGAACTTGAAGTGCAAACAATGTCTGACATTGTAAGACGTATCAAGATTAACGATGAAATAACAAGAGCTGCAGACTGGCAATTACATAGACTGCAAGAACTCGGTAAGTCTTCCGAGTATTTACGACAGCTGTTGATAAAAACCTTAAAAGAATCAGAAGGTAAAGTAGATAAGCTTTACAGTGAGATAATATCTCAAGGATATGCCTATGACGAAGCGTTATATAACGCAGTTGGGGTTAAACAAACACCATTTCAAGATAATGCAGAGCTTCAGCAGCTTATATCAGCAATTAAGGCACAGACAAATGGAGAGTTTAAAAATATTACTCAATCATTAGGCTTTGCAGAGAATATAAACGGTAAAGTTACATTTAAACCAATAGCGGATTTTTATCAAAAAACGCTTGATAATGCTCTGCTTGACATTTCATCAGGTTTGTTTGATTATAATACCGTGCTCAAACGAACTGTTGAAACAATGACAAAGAGCGGTCTTAGGACTGTTGACTATGCAACCGGTTGGAGTAACAGAATCGATGTTGCTGCAAGACGTGCAATGATGACAGGGGTTAATCAGGTTGTTGCAAAGATTAACGACCAGAATGCAGAAAAACTTGATACAAACTATTTCGAAGTATCCTGGCACGGAACAGCAAGACCGACACATCAATTATGGCAAGGTCGAGTATATACAAAGGAACAGCTGATAACTGTTTGTGGCTTGGGAACAGTAACAGGAATTTGTGGTGCAAATTGTCGTCATTCATACTGGGCATTTATACCCGGTGTTTCAACACGTACATATACAGATGAAGAACTTGAAGAAATGAACTCAAAAGAAAACGTACCGATAGAGTATAACGGCAAAGAGTACACAGCGTATGAAGCAACACAAAGGCAGAGGCAACTTGAAACGTTGATGAGAAAACAAAGGCAAGATATACAGCTCTTTAAAGACGGAAACGCAAGCGAGGACATTATTATGGCAAGCCAAGCAAGATATAGAAAGACTATGTCTGAATATGTGGAGTTTTCAAAAGCTATGGAATTACCACAGCAAATGCAACGAGTTTATGCGGATGGGCTTAAAGATATTGGTGGGCACGGTAAGTTAAAAATAAAGCCTAAAACATTTACTCACACAGATAAAAGTGATATAATAAATGTAAATGAAAAAGGAGGCAAATCACAACGATTTGCAACATCGCAAGAGCATATTGATGAGCTTGTTAAAAGTGATTTGTCAGGTATAAAACTTACTAAGCAACCAATATATAATTCACGTCTAAGGTGTAACGGAAAAACAACATATACAGTCTCATCAAGCGGAAGAGTTATTGATGTTAAAAAAGTTGAAATAGGTAAGCAAGACAAAAGCAGTGCAGAGTTCCTTTTGGACACAATATTACATGAAGAACTTGAGGCAAGAGTATTGTCCAGAAACACAACAAAGTTTACTGATTTGTCGCATGCAAGCGAAACGGTAAGGCATAAGTACATTAATAAGCTAATAAAGAGATACTTTAGAGTGAAGGAGTGGAATTATGACATGGAATGATATTGAGGATATTTTGTTTGATGGAACACAGGAAGACATTAAAGAATTAAGATGCCCGGACTGCAACGGAAAAATCGCTACAAATTATGATGCAAAAAATAACAGTCTTAAGGTTTCGTGTAAACAATGTGGTTATAATTCTATTTTAAATGGATGTGAAATCATACCAAACTGTTCCAATATTAAATAATTACTAATTATATTTAAGCCTACTCTTCGGAGCGGGCTTTTATTATGCCTTTTTGCAGTCAACTGCAAGAATAGGAGGTACAAATGAAATGCCCATACGCAGCATCTCGATGCATTAAATCAAAAACAATATTTGATTATAACGAAACCGGAGAGATAAAACAGCAAAATGAAGTTATAATAAATGCAGTGATATTTACCAATTGTTTTGAGTCCGAATGTGGTGCTTGGAAGGACGGCAGATGTCAATATAAAGATTAATTAAATATGACTTAAAGCGCTCTGTATTTACAGGGCGTTTTTATATGTCCAAAACGCTCTTATGACATAAAACTGTGCGTGGATATTATAGCCGACGGGCTTTAATCGGGAGGAACTTATGGCAGAAGAAATTAAAAAGGACCAAACAACAAACACAAACGTCGACGACGGACAAGGACAGTCGGATGACAGCAAAGACACAAAGGTTTATATGACACAAGAGGAAGTGGATGCTGCAATTGAAAAGCGACTTTCGAGAGAACGTAAGAAACAAGGCAAAAAAAGCGAAAGCACCGAAGCCGAAAATCAAGAAAAGCCTGAATCAAAGCAACAGGATAACGGCAGATTAGAGGCGCTTGAGGCAAAAATTGTTTGTTATGATGCAGGTGTCAAAAAAGACTGTATTTTTGATGTTGTAGCTCTGGCCAAAGCATACATAGAAGACGAAGATACATCCTTTGAGGAAGCTGTTGAAAAGGTTTTGAAAAAACATCCTCAATTTAAAAACGCTTCAGGTGATGAAGAAAAAGAAGAGGAAAAACAAAAGGGTTCGTGGGGAAGAAGACAAGGCAAGTCGTCAACAAATGACGTTGACGGAGTTGAAGAGGCTTTTCTCAAAAGAAACCCTGGATTAAAAATTGATTAAAAGGTGGTTTTAAAAAATGGCACACGAAGCACAGGACAGATATTCCTCACTTGTAAAGGCAAAGCTTAGAAATGAGCTTGTGCTTAAAGATGGAATAGTATTTAACAATGACTATGAGGGTGATCCGACAGCTGGTAATGTAAAAATACCGGTAAGAGATACAGAGGTTCAGGTGTCTGATTATGATAAGGCAAATGGTCTTAGCCCTACAAATGGTTCAACTGTTTATGAGGATATGCCCATAAATAAGGACAAGGCAATTAATGAGATTATTGACGGATTTGATGCAGAGGCAGTTCCTGATAATCTTGTTGCAGATAGACTTGATTCGGGTTCGGAATCACTCGCAACGCAGATTGACACAGACGGTGGTACTTGTCTGCTTGGTGCTGCAACTGTAACAGACGAATCAGAGTTGACCGTTGATAATGTCTATAATAAGGTTGTAGACCTGAGAGTAAAAATGTCTAAGGCAAAAATACCGTTAAAAGACGGAAAGCGTTATTTACTTGCAACACCGGACACAATGGGGCTTCTTATTAAATCTCCCCAATTTTCAGATGCCTCAACGCTAAGCGAAGAGGTTAAGAAAAACGGAGCAGTCGGAAAGATTGCGGGCTTTACTGTATATGAGTGGAATGACGACACAGCAAATCTTGCAATGATTGGAGGACATCCTAAGTTTGCAACAAGAGCTGCAGAATTTTCCGTTCCTGTTCATCTTCAGGACCTTGCGGGTTCAGGTAAGTATATTGGTGCGTCTGCGGTTCAAGGCAGATACGTTTATGGACATAAAGTTTTGAGAAGTGCTGCAATAAATGCAGTGTATGCACCGGGTTACATTACTGTTTCAGCAGCTGCATCTGATGCAGGAAAAACAATACTTACCGTAACCGGTGGAACAGGCACGCTTAAATACACTAAAAATCCAACAAGCAGAGTAACGTATGATAATGCCTATTCAGGAGGCACAGCATTAACAAGCGGAACAACAAAGATTGCAGTTAGTGCGGGTGATGTTATTGAGGTTGTTAATATGACAGACAGCAAGGTCAAAAAGGTTGGATATATTACAATTGAAGCGGCTAATATTGGAGCTGTATAAGAGAGGATGAAAGTCAATGGCATACGCTGATTATTCATTTTATCAAAGTAATTACTTGTCAGGAAAAACAGCAGTCATTGACTCAACTGTTTTTTCTTTTTTTGAACGCAAAGCAGAAAACTATATAAGGCAACATACATTTAACAGAATCAGTGATAGTACCGTAGACTCTGTTAAAATGTGTTGCTGTGAGCTCACAGAATTATATTTTAATGAGGACAAGGAATTACAAGCCTTGTCCTCAGGGATTAAATCTGAAAAGGTTGGAGAATATTCGGTGAGCTATGATGACAAGATTGCAGTTACTAATTCCTATAATCAAAAGAAATATGCTTGTATAAATGAGTGGCTTTCAAATATCGGCTTGCTTTACTGCGGGGTGTAATGATGTATACAAATTCAGATATAACACTATATAGAAAGACCGATACGGTATATATACGCAGTGTTATTGAAAATGTATTTTGGGATGAAACTTCAACAAGCGACTGGGGAAAAAGCGGAATGACAACAACGCATCCAATCACGTTATTTATTCCTATAAGTTCTGTTACTGAGAATATAGAGTTTAAAGACGGATATGACTTTATTGTTAAAGGTGTTTCTACATTTGAGTTTGACAATACAAGCGAAGCAACAAAGTCAAGCTCATTAAGGAATCTAAAAAATTTAAACAATGTTTATTCAGTGGTAGAAGCCGACTATAAAAGTTTTGGAAGCTTAAATATGCAGCATTATAAGCTATTGCTAAAGTAGGCGATTTGATGATATATAACGGCAGACTTGAAATTAAAGACACAGATTTATTATTGAAAGAACACGGCCTTCAAGATATGGGTCCGGTGCAAAAGTATATAGACAATGAGTGCATTAAACTAATGAGGCCTTACACACCTTTTTTATCTGGATTTCTTAAAAAGTCAACATCGGGAACAGTTATTGGTTCAGGCGAGATTCATCAAAATACACCTTATGCACGCTTTCAATATTACGGCAAGTTGATGGTTTCATCTTTAACCGGCAGTGCGTACGCAACTAAGGGTGAAAAGAAAGTTCTCACAGATATAGACTTGGTACATAATACAAGCGGACATCCATTAGCTGGTCCTCTTTGGTTTGAACGTATGAAAGCAGACCACAAGGACGATATTTTAAAAGGTGCAAAAAAGGTGGCAGGTAGAGGAAAGTAATGAATATTATTGAGGTTACAAAACAAATATTAACTGAATGCCCTTTAATGTCGCAGTTTACCGGTGGAGCTCATATTGAATTTACAGACAACACTGAACAATCAAACTATGGATTGTTTACCGGTGGAGATACGTTGATAAAAGAGGACATAGAGGGCAATCAAAAACGCAGGCATAGCTTTATTTTATATGCAGTTAATCAAGCTGCATTCGACTACGACAGACTTGCAAACAGCTCATTTATTATTGAACTGTCAAATTGGCTTGAAACGTATTTATGCGGAAATGCAGTTACATATAAAGACTGCAACAATATAGACAGAGAGGGCATCTTAAAAAAGCTTAGCTGTGCGAACGGAATGTTGTTTGAAATTCCAACAGGTAATATATCTGATGGAGTTAAATATCAACTGCAAATATTTGCAGAATATTATATTGAAAGCGAGGGTATATAAATAAATGGAAATAAAACGTAAATTTATGGCTCATTTTATTAATGCTGCTGCATTGCTTGCAACGACACCGATATATGAGCGACTTGGTAAAGATTTAGAGGAATTCAGCATTGAGCTAAATCCTAATGTTGAAACAAAGCAAAATATTTTAGGTGAAAGCACAACAAAGGTTGACGGATATCAGCCATCATCCTCTGTCGAGCCGTATTATGCAGATGAAGGAACAAATCTGTTTAACAGATTACAGGATATTATTGACAACAGAAGGACCTTAGACGAATTAAAAACCGATGCAGTAGAAGTTCATCTTTGGGAACCTGTTGTTGAGGGTACTTCATATATTGCGTACAGGGAGGATATTATTTTTGAGGTATCGTCTTATGGTGGAGATACAACAGGTTATCAGATTCCTTTTACAATCCACTATATTGGAAATCGTGTAAAGGGTGTATTCAATGTTCTAACAAAGACTTTTACACCAAATTCGGGAACAATGGGAACATTACAAATTGAGCTTGCAGCAGGTACAACAGCACTAAACACAAAGGTAACTGACGTTATTGGAGAAGGCAGCGGAACACTTAAGTATAAGATTTCGTCAAGTATTACGGCACCATCATACGGAGATGCAGACACAGACTACACAGCACTTACACTTAACACAGACCTTGCTTGTGCGTCAGCAACTAACAAAATTATTGTTGTTGCAAGTACAAGTGGAAGCATTACAGCAGCTTCAGCAATAACAAAGGTTATCTGTCCGGCATAAATAATCATAAATAATCGGAGGGGGCGTTTATCTTTTATTATTCGTCCCCTCGGTAAAAAAGAAAGGATGATATAAGTGGCAAATATTAATTTTGATGAGGGCTATAAAAAATTCACATTAAACAACGACCCGAATAGAGTTATTAAGTTTAATCCCGGAGACGTAGAAATGATGAATAGAATAATAGATTGTCAAAAATCTATTGATGAAGAGGTTAAGACACTGGATGATATTGTTCTTGATAATGAGGGTAATCTGATAAAAGCGGATAATATAACAGCAGATGAGTTTGAAAAGACAGCACAAAAGGTAAAAGATTTCGGACAGTTTATCAAGGATAAAATAGATTACGTTTTCAACGATAAAATTTCCGAAGTTGTTTTTCAAAATCAGTCGCCACTTAGCTTGGTTGAGGGCAGACCGTTATTTTATGGGTTTCTTGAAAGTGTAATTCCGGAGCTTGAAAGAGAAATAAAGGCAGAACAGCAAAAGAGCAGGCAAAAAATCAATAAATACACATCGCAGGTTAAAAAGAGTAATAATACGGGCAAGAAAAAATGATAGGAACATTACCAAAAAATCTTAATGTAAATGGATTAGAAAGGGCAATACAAACAGACTTCCGTGTAGCACTGTTAATATTTCAGGCAGTTAATGACATTGAATTGTCGCAGTGTGAAAAGAGCAAGGTAATTTTAGAATGTTTGTATGAAGACTTTGAGGGTATTCCTTTTGAAGATTATGAAGAGGCGTATGAAAGAGCAATATGGTTTTTAGACGGAGGACCTCTGTATAAAGGCAGCACAAAAAATAAACAAGAAAAAAAGACTATGGACTGGGAGCAGGACGAGCAAATCTTATTTTCCGCAATTAATAAAATAGCCGGATATGAAACCAGGGCACAGGAATATATACATTGGTGGACGTTCCTCGGCTTTTTCTTTGAAATTGAGGAAGGTCTTTTTACAAACGTGCTTAGTATACGGATTAAGAAGAATAAGGGAAAAAAGCTTGAACAATATGAAAAAGAATTTTACCAAAACAATAAGGAATTGATTGACCTAAAAACAAAATATACGCAAGATGAGCAATCAGAGATTGATTATTTTAATAACTTGCTAAAATAAAAAAACCTACTCAATGAGTGAGCAGGTTTTTTATATTGTAGTTAAAAATTCTATTATCCCGGAAAAAACTGATGGCCACAGTTAAGGCAGGTTATACGAACCTTTTTAGCACCAATGTTTCCGGCAACAAGACCTATTCCACAGGTTAAAGACGCACCGACAACAGCCTTTCCAACACCGAATCCCTTTTTATGAGCTGAAAGTGATGTGCTACCACACTTAGGACAACAGGCTATGCCTTGCTCTTTGTTCTTTGCAATTCTTTCTTTAGCTTGTGCTTTCTCTTGTCCCTTTTTGGTCAAATATACCGGTTGAGAATTAGTGCCTTGAATAGGCTTAGAAGTTATAGCCTTAATAGGTTCATCATCCCTATCGTTTACAGTTGATATGTTTTCAGAATCTTTTCCGTCCAATGCTTTTTTTATCTCTTTTTGAGTGGTAAATCCCATAAGAACAATGAAAAGACCAACTATTAAAAGCCATACTTTAGATGGCATATTAAAAAGAGCAATAATTGAAACAGTTACACCTATAGCATAGTAAGCAATAGAAAAGCGTCTGACCTCTTTTATGGTGAGTTCTTTTTTTCCAAATATCATTTTAGTTTCATCATCAATATTTGGTTTTCTTTTCGACATAAAAATACCACCTTATCTTTTTTTCTAATATACC